>DAIMEA010000304.1:0-5381 GCA_036725585.1 Prolixibacteraceae bacterium
TATCCAAACCGGTTTCCAGGGCTTTTCCGACAAGGGTTCCCGGGCTCATCTCGAGGCTTCCGCAGGGAGACAGGCAGGTATGTATGTGCAGATCGGCCCGGAATGATTTCATTTTTCGCCCATTAGTTGAAATATCTTCCCGGTAATGGAAAAAGCTGTTTCCCGGGTCATCATTACCGGGATTCCTTCTTCGTCGGCTTTCTGTTTCACCTCTTCGGAAAGGGTATTACCGTTTACCAGCACAACAGCCGACAACTCTTTTAGCGATGCAATAGCGATCACGTTGAGGTGGTTTTGAAGGGTAATCCAAACATTTCCTTCCCGGGCGTTTCCCATAACGTCGCTCAACAAGTCGGAGACATAACCGCCCCGGATTTCCTGTTCACATGCCTCGGCTCCTGCTAGCAGGGTCAGGTCCAATGCTTCAATCAGTTCACAAACCTTCATCTTTCGCTCCTTTTTTGGTACAGTCGGGATCGAAACGGTTTTCGCCCCACATTTTTTCCATTTTTTTGAATGCTTTTTCGGGAGATATTTTTCCGGCTTTTTGCCATTGCTGTTGGATAAAAATACAATCGGACATCCGGGCTTGGCCGTTAACCATATCTTCGGCCAGGGCACGGCAGGTAGGCGCTCCACAGGCACCGCAGTCGATCCCGGGTAAATGACACATGATATTCCGAGCCCGTTCCATTCGCTTTATGGCCATTTCCACATCGGTGCCATATTGCAACAGGGGACGGGGTTTGATTTCATCGGTTACAACTTTCGCTTCCAATTCCAGCCAGGCATCCCGATCATCCGATGAGACTTTATTCGCAGATGCCGGGTATCTCTTGGCTCTTTTTTTCAGTCGTTCGACGGTCAGAAACCGGTTCTGGGTTAAAAGGACACCGCCGGCACAACTCCGGTCGCAGGCTCTCAGTTCAAGAAAATCGATTCCCGTCACCTCTCCGTTTTCGAGTCGCTCAAGAAAGCGAATGGCATTGTGTATCCCGTCGACCGAAATGCATTTAGCCGTTTGCCACCAGGTCTCACCATGGGTAAGGCTCCACTGGATTCCTTCTTTGGTAAGTTCGGCACGAAAAGCAGCGGTATCGATCAACGGGATGGTTGGGGCAAGGGCCATCACTTTGTTGTACAATTGTTTCGAGTTTATCACCCCGGTAATAATGGATTCAGATTCGCCCAGGGGCGATTTCACGGCAGCAATTTTTGCGGCACAGGGAGTTACATAGAAAAGACCCACATCGGAAGCCGGAATCCCTTTTCGTCCGAATTCGCCCAAAACATAGTGAGCCACCAGGTCGTGCGGGGCTTTTACCCGCATAATCTGTTCTGTTAGGGCGGGATACTTGATCCGGATCAGCCGGACAACAGCGGGGCAAAACGAAGAAATGACCGGTAAGTCCGTTGAATTTCCCTTTATACTTCGCCGAACCATTGTTTTCAGAACCTCGATGGGTTGTTCCACTTCGAAAGCATGGGTAAATCCCAGGTTCAACAACGAAGCATATACCTGTTCTTCGGTGACCCATTCGGGAAACTGCCCCAAAAAAACCGATGGGAACAGAAGCACCCTGTTCGGGTATTCCCATATTTTGTCGAGGTCATCGTGCTGGACATAGATGGCTTTTTGCGGACATACCCTCATGCATTCGCCACAATCGACACAACGCTCTTCACGGATCACTACTTTTCCGTTTACGATCCGTATAGCTTCCGTCGGACAAGCTTTCATGCAATGGGTACAACGGATGCACTTTTTGTCGTCGATGGCTAACGCATGATGAAAAGTATCATTCTTCTCCATGGTCAAAATATTTGGTCATGGTCAGGGTTGTTCCGGAGCCCACCTTTGTATCGATGTGCAAACAGTCGGTATTTTTTTTTATATTGGGTAATCCCATACCCGCACCAAAGCCCATTTCGCGCACTTTCTGAGAAGCGGTCGAAAAGCCCTCCCGCATAGCAGCCTCCACATCCGGAATACCGGGCCCTTTGTCGGTCAGTATCATATCAACCCTGTCGGGCTTAATGGCAACCTCAATTACACCGCGGTGTGCATGGGCAACAATGTTCACTTCGCCTTCGTACAAAGCTACAACAATCTTTTTGATCAAGCGGGAATCGATATTCAGTTGTTTTAACACCTTTTTAACCTGACTCGATGCTCTTCCGGCCAGGTTAAAATTTCCACCTTCTATCTCGTATCGGAGTGTAACCATTTCAATAGACAGGTTTCAAACCTTCGGTAAAAAGAAGGCCACAGGTTTTGAATGCAGAAAAAGGCGTTTCGATCACGGTAATTCCCGATTCTTCAGCCAGCCGGATCATTTCGGGTGTGGCTTTTTTATTCCGCACCAGAAGGATCGTTTGAATATCGGCCATTTCGGCTGTGCGGATGGTTTGTAAGTTGACCATCCCGGTAATGAGTATGATTCGTTCGGTGTCGATGGTCAGCACATCACTCATCAAATCGGAACAAAATCCCCTGTCGATCCGCTTACCTGCAATTGAACCGGAAACAAGTCGAGCTTCCAACAATTGAATTACCTTTTCTAATTCCATCCCTCCAATTCTAAAGCTAGGTCTCTCTGTATGCCTTGTCGAAACGGATCCAGTTTCTGTCGGATCGCCACACAAAACCTACCGAAAAAAACCAAGCTGCAAAATTGCAAAACCCCTGGAATATGACAGAATAAAAAGATTGATATTTATCTTTTAAAACAAAATTTAGAAACGTTATTGATAATCCCTTAACAAATGACTATTTTTCACCGGTTATAAACATTGAACTCATGTCTGAATCCCTTTTCCAAGCATCCAGCGATGCCGAATTGTACATTAAGGCCGTCGATACACTGCCCATTCCTGTTTTTTGCCGCCGGAGCGACGGTAGAATTAAAATATGTAATCAGGCCTTTGCCCGGATTATGGGGAAAAGTAAAGAGGAAATCATGGGAAAGAAAACATCCGAAATTCTTCCTTTCCGACAAGCAGATGTCCTTTCCCTTCGCGACAAAGATATTTCGGAAACCGGCGCCGACCAGTTTTATGAAACGGCGCTGAAATATTCCGATGGAAACGTTCGGCATATTATTGTCAACAAAGCAGCGATGCGTTTTGCGAACGATGAAATCACGGGCACCGTAAGTTCCATTATCGACATTACCGAGCGAAAGAGAACCCTGGAAAAATTACAGGAAGCAGAAAATGAAAAGCTCATCGCAACCACGATGTTACAAAAGATCCGGGCGGGTATCGTAATCGTTAATTCCGAATTAAAAATCATTGACAGCAATCTTGGATTTGCCCGTATGATTGGTGAAGAAAACGAGGATCTTTTTGAAACGATCCCCGGTTTAAAAGGCGCCGATCTCGACATGCTGGTGCCCTCTGTAATCGCCGATATGTTTCGGTCTATTCTCGAAACGGGAGAAAGTCGTCTGGAGCGCGACCTGAAATATCAGAACAAACTTTTATCGGTGAGTGTGATGACCATTCACAAGCACACAATCGCAGGCGCCATTATCCGCGACTTATCAGCCCCGATGCTCGAACGGGCCGAAATTATCGAACGGGCCCGCCAGGTTAACCGGAAAAACATGAAGACGGTTCAACAAATAGCCTACCTGCTCGGTGAAAATGCCGCCCAAACGGAAGAATTGCTCAATTCGATCATCGAATCACAAAAGTACAGTGTCGATGAAGAATCCTAAACCAAAATTATGGTACAAAACTATCATACCGAAATAGAAGTACAGCAACTTCATCCGAAGGGACAGGAAGTAAGCGGTGATGTATTCATTTCCCGGCAAGTTAAAGAAGAAGGGAGAACCGTACTGGTGCTTTCCGACGGCGCCGGACACGGCATCAAGGCAAGCGTTTTGGCCACCCTTACGGCGACTATGGCGATGAACTATTCCAGCTTTCATACCAAACCGCAAATTGCCGCCCAGATTATCATGGATGTATTGCCTTCCGACGGTGAAAAACCCAATTATGCCACCTTTCTGGTCATTGAAATCGAGAAAGACGGACTGGTTAAAATCATCAACTACGACAATCCTCCCGTGATCATCTGGCGGGACCATCAACGCTTCCGACCGGCCAATATTTATGAACTGGAAGTGGGTGGATTGATTAACAGGGGCAAAATTCTGCGTTGCCAGGAATTTTATGCCCAAAAAGAGGACCGGATCGTTTTTTTCACCGATGGCGTCACCCAATCGGGCATCGATACGTTTAAATTCAATATGGGCTGGGGCCATGAGAAGGTCCTTGATTTTGTAAAAACCCTGGTCGAAAACCAACCCGGAATATCCGCGACCAAACTGGCCCGAAAAATTCTGAATCGCGCATTATTGAACGATAATTATGCCTTGAAGGATGATGCCAGTTGCGGCGTGGTCTATTTTCGCGAACCCCGGGAACTGATGCTCATTACCGGCCCTCCTTTTTACAAAGTAAAGGACATCGGGTTTATCGAAAAAGTGAAAGGTTTTAAAGGATCGAAAATTGTATGCGGCGGAACTACCGCCGAAATAATTTCCCGCGAAATGAACCTGAAACTTGAAATGGTTCAGAATTTTTCCGATCCCTCCCTTCCTCCTGTTTCCCGGCTCGAAGGTTTTGAACTGGTCACCGAAGGAATCCTTACCATCAGCAAAGTGGAGGAAATTCTGGAAAACTACCATTCCGAGACCCGTTTGTATGGTTCCCCGGCCGATGAAATTGTCAAACAATTGCTGCAACACGACATCATCAACCTGATTGTCGGCACACGGATCAATTGGGCCCATCAGGATCCCGAACAACCGATCGAAATAGAAATCCGGAAAACAGTTGTCAAAAGAATCATAAAGCTCCTCGAAGAAAAATTCTTCAAAAAAGTGAATGTCGATTATATTTAAACATGCAGGGCCCGATGAATATGGGCAAATAAAAGACGCAAGATCACGGACCCGGCAAACAGTTCAGGATTGTACTTTATTCCTTCGAAAAAACCATCGTTTCTTCTCCTTCACCCCACGAAGAGGAAGAATGGCTCTTGATAACCATTTTCCCATTATCGATTGAAATTTCTTCGTTGATCACCATTTCAGCCCCATCCTGCATGGGAATTTTGGTCACAATGGTGATCTTCTTTTTGTTTGCATCCCAAACAGCGGTCGATTTTTTCTGTGAGTCCATCCAGCCCGGATTGACACATTCCTTTCCATCGAGCGTAAACTGATCGGAAATGATAAAAGGATCACCCTGAAAAGAAGCATGACGCTCCAGTTTCAGCTGATTATTATCCTGTGTAACGATCAATTTCTCGGGGGCCATAGAAAATTGATCGTTTAACTGGCTTTGTTGTTTATCCAGTTTCCACG
>DAIMEA010000305.1:0-5367 GCA_036725585.1 Prolixibacteraceae bacterium
AAGTACCGATGCCAAAAACATCGCCAAGATAAGAATGAGTTTATTCATGAGTTTTACCGTTTAAAAAAAGTTTGTGTTTTCAAAAGCTTTGACGAAGGTAGAATGCAGATGTTACAACCCGAAGCAAAAAAATGCGGAAGGAGTGTTTTTACCGGTAAAAGGACTAAAAAAAAGGTTGAGGTTAAGGTTGAACCCTTTTCTCAACCTTAACCTCAACCTCAGCCTCAGCCTCAACCGGCTAATAGCCTTCGTTCTGGCTCAGGTTTTCGTTTACATCCCGCTCGCGTTGCGGAATGGGAAATACCAAACGGGGCGAATTCGGGGGAAGATCACCAACCGGCCATTCCCAACGTTTGTAATCGTGCAGCCGCTGTCCTTCGAAGATCAGTTCCCGGATTCGTTCCTTCCGGATAAAATCAAGGTCGATGCTTTCGGGAGTAGTTATGCCCGCACGCTCCCGAATGGTTTTGATGTCGTTCAACGGGGTGTCGCCAATGGTTGAAGCGTTTTGAAAATTGGCTTCAGCCCGGGTCAGGTACATTTCGGCCAGACGGATGAAAGTCATGTTATTGGCAAAATTCAACCACTTGGCACAAAAAATTCCACCATCGTTGCTATTTCCAAAACCCAGGTAATACAGGCTTTTGATATCCTTTTCATCCGATGTTTCCTCGTTCAGGTCGACCTGAATCTCTGCCCGCAGATCGTCGGATTCATATAAAGCGAACAAGGTTTCGGTTATGGCAAAGTCGGAACGGCCGGTAACGTTGGTACTGGCATAAAAGGTCGACATGCCCTCGTTGCCGGTCCCGTTTTCCGACCCCAGGTTCTCATCGTTGTTTTGCTGGAAGGCAAAAACATCCTCCGGTCCGTTTGACGCATGATTGAAGGCTTCAAACGGAGTAGCCGACAGCTCAAAATAGCCCGACCCGATCACATCGGAAGCCGCCTGAGCCGCTTCGGCCCAGAGTTCCTGGACCAGATAAAGTCGTGACAATACGCCCAGTGCGGCCCAACGACTGGCAAAGAAGTTTTCGTCTTCCGACAATTTGGAAGCAGCAGTTTCCAGATCGGTCCGGGCCTGGCTGTAAACCTGAGCCACGGTGGATCGTGCCGGATAGAGTTCCTCATCCGTTTCCAATACCAGGGGAACCGCATCGGCTGTGTTCTGGCTTCCGGCATCATAGGCAGGTGCGTAAAACCGCGCCAGTTCGAAATAACACAATCCCCGGATGAAAAGGGCTTCTCCTTCAATTTGCGGGCGGCTGGTCTCATCCACTTTTTCGATATGCTTCAATACCTGATTGCTGATATAAATGGCCTTGTACAAATCCTGCCAGGCCGCCTGGGGCCAGGTCGACGATGCCACCAGGTATTTCCCAATGTATTCGCGGGGCTCGAGATAGGTTCCCTGGAAGTAAACTTCGCCGTTATCGGCCAAAAGTTCGGCCCCGTGAAAGAGTTGCTGCCCGAACGCATTACGCGTATTAACATACGCGGAATTCATCACCAGCCGGATGTTTTCGCCCGTACTCAGGGCTTTCTCCGCGTCGATGCTTTGTTGGGGCTTCTCGTCCAAAAAACTGTCGCATCCGGCCAAGACCAGCATGAACAGGAATCCTATAATTGATATTCGTTTCATATTCTACCGTTTTTTTAAAAAGTTAAATTGATCCCCAAAGTGTATGATTTTGCCTGGGGCGTCGAATAATACCAAATTCCCTGTTGAATGTTTTGGGATGTTGTGGTCATGTTGTTGTTCGGGCGGGTTACTTCCGGATCGTAGAGCGGGAAATCGGTCCAGGTCAGAAGATTCAACCCGGAAAAGTAGATACGCAATTTGTCGATGTGCATCTTACGGGTGATCTTTTGTGGAAGGGTGTATCCAAAGGTTACATCTTTCAACCGTAAATAGGAACCATCGTAAATCCAGCGGGAAGAGGTGCGTGTTCCGTTGGCCTGATCGAAGCGGGCCTGGGGAATATCGGTAATGTCTCCGGGCTTCTGCCAGCGCTTCAACTGGTCTTTGGTCTGGTTATCGACGTAATCGCCATTGGCGCTCATAAAACGTCCGGCCTCATTGTAGATTTCATTACCATACACAAACTGGAAGAAAATGCGGAGATCGAAGCCCTGAAACAGAAAGGTGTTTTCCAAACCGCCAAAGAATTCCGGATTGGGATCCCCCACCACCTGATCCGCTGCTTCGGAATAGTTGTTCGTGGTTTCGTCGCTATCGGCGTTTTTGTAATAGAGTGCATCCCCATTTTCGGGATCCACACCGGCATATTTCTTCATATAGAAAACGCCCACCGGATAGCCCTCTTCCACCCGGTTTCGGCCAAAGGTCATCGGGTTGACAATTTGCAAAACTTTATTCCGGTTCGTTGCAATGTTGAAGCTGGTTTGCCAGGTAAACTTCCCGGAAATGTTGGTGGAGTTGACCGAGAATTCAAAGCCCTCGTTCTCGAGTTCCCCCACATTCTCGGTAATGCTGGCAAAACCGGAGGTATAGGGCAACAAACGACTCAGCAACAGATCGGTGGTTCGTTTGTAATAGTAATCGAATTCACCATTGATCCGGTTGTTGAAAAATCCAAAATCGAGCCCGACATCCAACTGGGTGGTTGATTCCCACGACAGGTCTTTGTTTTCGAGTTGCAGGGGAAACAAAGCGGGTTTTCCGGCATAACTCCGGCCTTCGTATAAACCCAGTGCTCCGTAATCGTCGATTTCCGAATTCCCGGTTTTTCCCAGCGAGGTCCGTAATTTGAGGAAACTGATCCAGGAAAGATCTTGCATAAACTCTTCGCCGGTAAGAATCCAACCCAGCGAGCCGGAATAAAAATCGCCGTATCGTTTGTCGTTCCCGAATTTACTGGAACCGTCGATCCGGTAGCTGGCGCTGAACAGGTATTTTTCGGCCAGCTTATAATTTGCCCGAACGAAATAGGATAGATAGGAAAATCCCGATGCCTCACTGTAAAAATCATCGCTTTCGGCAGCCGAAGAAATGGTTTGAAAATCATCGGAAGGGAAGTTCTTTCCTCCTGTACGGCTGATAAACCGGTCGGTTTTCTGCAGTGAGTTACCTGCTGTGAATACAATGTCGTGGATGGTCCCGAAGGTTTTTTCTAGGGTCAGGTAATTGTCGAACGACCAGTTAAAAACGTTCGCATTGCGCAGGTAGGCTTTCCCGGCGGGAGAACCGTCGTCGGTTTTTCGGCTCCGGTATTCATCTTCGCGTTGGGTCAGGTTATCCATGCCAAATACAGAATGAAAAACCACCCCGTCGAACAGCCGCACATTGGCAAAAGCATTGCCCAGGGTACGGTAAACGGTGGTCAGGTTTTTGTCGTACTGAAAGGTGATGAGCCCATTGTAATAGAAGGTTCCGGCAAAGGGTTCCCCTTCTTCGTCGTAAGCAGGGAAAAAGGGTGCCTGGGCGATCAACTGCATGGGTGTGGCAAAGGCATTGTCGTTCGAAGCCCGGTCGAGTTCGCTTTTCACAAAATTGAATTTTACCCCCACATCCAGCCGGTTGTTAACTTTTTGATTCAGGTTTAATCGGCCGCTAAAGCGCTGGTAATTGTTGCCGATCAAAATACCCTGCTGATCGTCGTAGGTAATGCCGGCATAATACTGGGAACTTTCGTTGCCGCCCGCTATCGAAACGTTCAGATTGGATGAAACAGCATCCTTAAAAATAGGGTCGTTCCAGTTGGTCTCCGGTGTTTGACTTATGGAATCGTATCCCCCCCACTGAACAAGGGTCAACGCACCCTGCCCGGGATCGGCATAACCCACATTTTCAAGCGACTCCCCGATTAAATCCAGATATTCATCTTTATTCAGAAAATCGGTAACCCGGGTTGGCTCCGAAAAGGAGTGGGAATAATTTACCGAAACACTTGATTTCTGGTTCCTTTTCCCGGTTTTTGTTGTAATAATGACAACCCCGTTCGATCCGTGCGAACCATAAATGGCGGCAGCTGAAGCATCCTTCAGAATCTGAATCGACTCGATGTCGTCGAAATTCAGATCGGCTACCGGGTTGGTCGGATGGTTTATGGGCGTTCCCTGATCCTGGGAAGTAATAATAATTCCATCAACAACGTACAAAGGTTGATTGCTGGCGCTGAGTGATGATGTACCCCGAACACGGATTTTGATTCCTTCGCCCAGTTTTCCGGTCGATTTTTCAATAAATACACCCGGCGTTTTCCCTTGCAGAGAAGCTTCAAAGGTAGGATCGGCTCCCTTCTGCAAATCGTCGACAGATACCTTGGCAATCGAACCTGTTATGTCCGATTTAATTTGCTGCCCATAACCCACAACAACCACTTCATCCACACCAATCGCTTCATCTTTTAAGCGAACATCAATTATTGCCCGGTTACCAATCCGTTCCACAATGGTTTCCTTCCCGATAAACGAGAAGGTAAGCTCTGTAGCTCCGGCAACAGCACGAACAGTATACTTTCCATCGGCATCGGTCACCGTACCTATGGATGTTCCGCTAATGACAACCGTTACGCCGGGTAAGGGCTCTCCGTCTTCGTCGGAAACAACCGTTCCGGTAAGAGTCCCCGATTGTGCCCTGCCCATAACAACCATCAGCATTATGAGCAAAAACAAGGTCAATTTTTTCATCATAGATTTCATTTTTTCTTTATCGGTTAAAGTATTGTATGACATGGCGATTTGTTTTCCTATAGCAGGAAAAGCCTCTTTCAAAATAGATAAAACCCCAGGAAAAAAACGACTTTGATTGACCAACGACCGATTATCGTCAATCAACAAAGTTTGTCGAAGCTTATACGCAGTTTATCCCCTTTTTTCAGCAAGTTCAATACTAAAAACGATTCTCAATCGCCAATGATGCAAAGTGTGAATCCGATTTTTGTATAGTTCTTATGTGAAAGTTGTAAGAAGGTGTCATTGGGACAGGGAAGCCATTTTTATGGGCACAACAAAGCAATGAAGGGTATTTGAGAAATTCATCCCGGATAGCAATGATGCAAATTACAACGGGTTACGATTCCGTTCGATACATAATTCTGCCGCTGAACCGCCGGGCAGTTCGAACGGTTTTATCGCACGCGTTGCCTTACACATAGCTGAGGCCTCTTTGTAACACACCGGAAACGATAAGATCCCGAATGGAATGAAACTCTAGGTAGCCGCTACGCGGCTTTATGTTTTTTAGTCATTCGATAGGGCTATCCAAAGGTCGTAGCGGTAGAATGTTTCTGTGGTTCCCATTTGTAACCAATCGGTTTTCGCCAGGCGGATTATACGCAAAACTATTTCGCACGTATATTAAGCCGCATCGCGGCGGACTCTTTGTAGCGCAACGCGGCAGGA
>DAIMEA010000306.1:0-5343 GCA_036725585.1 Prolixibacteraceae bacterium
CCCTTCAGGTATTTGATAAACGACATGGGTGTTTTCGAATCGCCTTCTTCCGAAACCAGGTCAATGGACAAGTCGGTCATGGCGGTTTCGACATCCCAGCACAAAAAACGAAAACCTGCCTCGTTCAGAACCCGGTTCCGCGCCATTACCCAGTTGTTCTTGTTCCAGTCGAGGTTGCCCACGTAGTAATTAATCAGCATGTAATCGATATAATTGTTCATATCGAGCAAATTCGCATAAGCAGGATTGAGGGTCCCATCCGGATTATTTCCCTGAATCTTCTGGTAATTGGCATTGCTCGAAAGTCCCGAATTCATTTGGGCAATTAAGGCGTTGTACGCGCTGATATTGCCGGCCGAAACAACCTGCTTTTCCTTAATGATGTCAAAATCGTCTTCGCTGCCCTTCATGTACGATTCGAAAAAATCGTTGGTGTACTTTTCCGAAAGATTGTACACGCCCCAGTACAAACCATTAATATACAAGTGAACAAAGCGCTCGTGTGCCGATGTCTTACCCATGTCCAGCTGGGTGTTTTTTGCCCAGGGATCCTGCAGATTTTGCGCATTCAGGCGTTGTGTTTCGTTGTTTTTCACCCAGGAATAATTGTACCCGGCCCGAAGCACCAGGTTGTTGAATTCGTTGGTCGCTCCCTTTTCATCAAAAAGATGGAAATTTAACTTCGACGGTCCATATTCGGAACGGAAAGTCAATTCAAAGCCGTGTTTGGGGCTGTTGGAGGGATTCCGGCTGTTACCTCCATGTAGTTTCAGGCGACAATTTACCTGAAACTCATCTCCGGTTGCGGGATCAAAATATTCGATCGATGTGGGACGTACCCAGTCAACTCCATCGCTGCTGGGTTTCCCTGTATAGATATATATTCCGCCCTTCTCCGAATCGAACGCAGGATTAAATAAATATTCCTTGTTTGTTACCAGGCTCATCGAGGGCAGATCGGTGAGGGCACCTTCCATTAAATCCCTGTATTCGGGAGCGTTGCATATTTCCGGATCCATTTCATAGTCGGCCGGAATGGATGTGGAAGCCGAAGCCATTTTCCAGTCCATCGGGTATCCATCCGGCGATTCCGGCTGTGCAACAATGTCGCCGAGAAACCAGTAGGTATGGGTAATTACTTCACTGAGCGCACCCCCGGGATCGACCGCCACTGCACTCAGAGGTGTTGTTTGTTGTATCGGGATCGGCGAAGTATACCTGGTCCCGGTTTGCGGGCCGGGAATTTTTCCGTCAAGCGTGTAATAAATTGTGCCACCGTTTCCGGGAGAAGTAAGGCCTACATCAATTTTTTCCGAATAAAATCCACGGGTGTGGCTAAAAACGGGGGCAAAGGGAATGGTCCCCAATACATTCGCGCTTCCGGGAGTAGGCGTTGAAAAAAAAACGGCCTGATCCTGATACAAACCATACGAAACATCTTCTCGTTGCGCCGGATACCTGTCTCCGTACGCGTGGGCCACGGTTTTTCCATCGGACGCAACCAGGGCCAGGTATTCGCCCGAACCCGAGAGCTTGAAGTTGGTATGGAGATTCCGGGCAGGATCGTTCCGCTTTTTTTCCGATGCAAAAAGGATCCGATATGCACCGGCATCCAAAACAAGAGCCGGAATTTTCCACTTTTCCAAATTATCGGGATTATCTGTAAGAAACCAACCCGTTAAATCAACCGGTTGGTCTCCCGCGTTGAACAGTTCAATCCAGTCGGGATAATCCCCATCCTCATCGGCCAGGATTTTTGAATTAATGGCCATAAATTCGCTAATATACACGCCGGACGTTTCTGCAACGAGTATTTCGGCCTGAAGACAAAGAAGAATAACGAGTATTCCCTTAATGACCCTTCTTCCCCAAACAATGTGTTTCATAATCTATACCGTATATGATCCGCAACGAGAGCCCCATTTGTACCCCTACGACAGGGAAAAGACAATATACTGCCCCGGGCGTATCGTCGAAGAGCCGAAAATACAAAAATATTTGAAAGATGAAAACGTTATCAATTTTTTTCTTTCTCTATGTAATAGACAACATTGTTTTACTGATTTTTAAACATGTAATCGTTTGCAAATCGTCGGTTCTGAACTCTTCTTTTGAAGGATGCGGGCCATGCGTGTAGCAAGCGTTCCCGAATTAGAAAACGAGCCGTTTGTTTTTCAAAACAATAATCGGTGCGAATATCTGCCCGTTATTGAAACAAGTCGTGAAAAATTCCGGCGGAATGGATCTTCCCGAAGCTGTCGGAGTGGATGGAATAATATTCGATGAGCAGTTCCAGCAGTCGTTTTCGCTGGGAAGGGGTGAGTCGGAAGGTGTGTAAATCGTCCTGATCCAGGTCAAAAAGCTTCGACAAAAGCGCGGATTCGTCGAGGCTTGGGGCAACCGGATGCAGGGGACGCGATTGGAGGAAGCGTCCGTTTTTGAGGTCGAACCAGGGAAAAGACGGACTGAAATTGTTTTCGGGTTGAAAACCCAGGAAAGGCAAAAGGCGGGTCAGGAACCACAGGTGAAAATTGGCCGTGCCTTTTTCCATCCGGTCGAGCAGGAGAATGGAATGATAGATGTAGTGGAAAAGCGGCGGATCGGGCTCTTCGTTTCGTATGGTTTTATACAGAATTTCGGCCAGGAACAGGGCAAGGGCGCTTTTGCTCACATCAAAGGGCAGGGTCCGGAAGGCTGTATCGAGCCGGAAATCTTTCATCTGCTGTACTTCCCTTCCGGGTTTGTGATACGCTTCGATTTCGAGAAGGAAAAGCGGTTGTAAAAGACCGGCTTTACGTTTGGATTTCGTGTTACGAACTCCCTGAATGATGTAGGCCTGCCGCCCGAAAGCTTCCGTGTACACGGTTGCGACAACACTGGTCTCGGAATACTTGACCTGGTGGAGAAAAACCGCCCGGGTAGCCTCGATCATCGGATGAACAAAATTTTGGTGATCGCCGATTGTTCCCCGTCTTTGGATGCGCAAAGAGCCAGGTACACCCCGGTATGCACTTTGTTCCCGGCCAGGTCTTTCCCATTCCAAACGGCCTGACCGCCCAGAGAGGTGGTCTCGTAAACCAGACGTCCGCTCACCGTGGTAATTTTCACGTTGGTGTCGTCCATCAGTCCGGTAATGTAAATATCTCCTTCGTATCCTTCGCGAACGGGGTTGGGATAAGCATATACCTTTTCAAAGGCTGCTTCGGATTTTTTGGAGTCGGTGCGGTAGGCCACCATTCCCTGCAGGGTGGCTATGTACAGAGTCCCGTTTTCGCCATTGTAAGCCAGGTCGTTGATGGTATTGGAAATAAGATTCGAGTTCTCTGTGGTGAAATGTTCGATTTCATCTTCCCCATCGGCCGAAATCAGGAAGATACCGGCATTTTTTGTGCCGCACCATTTCCGGTTTCCACCATCCACGGCAATAGCTGTAACGGTGTTGGTACTCAGAAGCGGATGATAGATCCCGTCGTTGAGGTCGAGACCCGGCTGACTAGCATAAAAGGGATGCTCGTCGAATACATTTTCCGGGCGATGGTAAACGGCAATACCGCTCGATGTTCCTACCCAGATAGCGCCATCCTTATCTTCGGCGAACGAGTGGACATCGTTCATGGGAGTAATGAGTTCCTCTTCTCCATTCGAAAAATAGCTCGATACGTTGAGGTGTTTTTTCCGGGAGCCGTCGGGGCTCATCACGTATAAACCGTACGACGTAGTTTTGGGAATGATGGTCCAGATATCGCCGTTTCGGGCGACGAGTATCTTTCCGAACAGTTCATTCATGGATGTTTCGGGCAAATAGAAGCTTTCCCAGGTCCCATCGGCGGGATGGTATCGGTGCAGGTTATTTTCCACACCCGCATTGCTGACCCAAAGATTATGGTCCGAATCGAAGGCCAGTCCGCCAATTCGCAGATAGTAACCCGGAATGGTGCTGCGCAGGGGCGAGTTGTATTCGTTGTGGATGGTTTTCAAAGTTCCCGATTCAAATTCCAGAATACCACCGCCCCAGGTGGCTACAAAAAAATGACCGGGATCGCCGGGTACCGGCAGGGCCTGAATCGCATCCAGATACTTCGGATCGACAGGCTGGGTAAAACGGTTGAAATTCTCCCAGGCGCCATCGCTAAGAACCCCGACCTGGAATTTTTGATACAGATTGCCCCAGTCCGATTTTTGTCCCCCGGCTGCTGTGAACAGGCTGCCATCCGACCAACAGAGCGAATAAGCGTTATTGTCGGCAGGACCTTCGGGTGTGATGCAGGAATATTCGTTGCCGGACACGCGTACGCCCCCATAATTTTTATCGGCAACCCACAAAACACCCTCCGAGTCGATGATGGCCTTCCGTGGATCGATGGGGATATTGGGATCGGCAAAGGAATATCGATCAACCTGCTGGTAAGCACCTGTCCAGATGTTGAATAGCTCTACTCTTCCCCCCGACTCCTTTTGGGAACAGAAGATCGCCTTATCGCCATGCACGGTAAAATCGTTAATGATCCCTATTTCGCCCCAAACACGCCGCCAGTCGCTGGCCCCGATCCGGGTATAGGTTTTATCGTCCCACCATTCTTCACCCACATGAACCGTCCAGAGTCTTCCAGCGCCGTTAACCATAAAGTGATAGGGAACAGAAGGGAGATTGTCGTTTTCGAGCACCGACCAGTACGAAAAATCGAGCAGGTTGGGTGCCTGCAACGAAGCATATTTAATACCATCCCGGGTGGCCGCATACAGGGTGTCGTTTTCCAGTGCAATATCGTAAACGGTCAGATAATTTCCGTTTTCACCAATCAGATAGGTATCCTTAACTTCCCTTTTTTCCAGGTCGAGCACAACAATCCCGAATCCGCAGGCCAGGTAAACCGTCGATCCCTGATGCGTCATGTTGTAAATCTGTTTGTCGCCGGCCATCGTTTTCCGTTTGATATCGGGTATCGGGAAAATGGAGCCATCGTTCCGGATCACGTCGATACAGGAATTCTGATAACTGACCACGATACTCCGGGTGGCTTCGTTGTAGCTTATTCCCCGAAAATCGGCCCCGGAAAGCCGGTCAATTTTGTTCAGGATTTCCAGGCTTCCGTCCTGTTTGTTGTAGGAATAGATTCCCCCTTCGCTCAAAAAAAATATTTTTGTACCCGCTTCCACAAGGTCGAACGTCTGGTTCATCGACAGGTGGTATTCCCATTCGCCGGGTCGGAGTTGAGCCCCGCCAGAAAGGACGATTGCGCAAAAAATCAGGGACAGGTAAAGAGCTTTCATATCGTGTTCTGTTCATTTAAATAGGGTCTGCTGAAAAACTCGCAGCCTTCAACAATTCAAAATTTCAAGATT
>DAIMEA010000307.1:0-5333 GCA_036725585.1 Prolixibacteraceae bacterium
TTTATGTCACCCACGACCAGGAAGAAGCCCTCACCCTGAGTGATACCATTGTCGTAATGAGCGAAGGCCGAATCCAGCAAATCGGAACACCTACCGAAGTCTACAACGAGCCGGCCAATGCATTTGTTGCCGATTTTATTGGCGAAAGCAACATCCTGAACGGCATCATGATCGAAGACAGCCTTGTTGAATTTGCCGGCCATCGTTTTGAATGCGTCGATAAGGGTTTCAAACAAAACGAGCCGGTCGATGTAGTTATCCGGCCCGAAGACCTCTATATTTTTGAACCGTCTGATGCGGCCCAGTTCACGGGGCGGGTTAGCTCCAGTATTTTTAAAGGCGTTCATTACGAAATGATGGTAAGCACTCCGCTGAATTATGAATTTGTTATCCAGGACTACCATTGCTTTGATGTGGGCAAAACCGTTGGTTTGCTGATCAAGCCTTCCGATATCCATGTGATGAAAAGGGAACGGCTGGAAAACTTGTTTGAAGGAACAAGCATGGATCCCAGCCATGTCCGTTTCCTTGGGCACACCTTCGAATGCACGGAATATACCTGCCGGAAAAGCGGCAGTGACGTTCGCGTACGTATTGCCTTTGACCAGGTTCTTTTACAGGATAACGAGGAAGACGGTATGTTGAGCGGCGATATCGTTTTCATCCTGTACAAGGGCGACCATTATCACCTGACCATCCGGACCGATTCGGGAGAAAACATCTATGCCGACACCACCGATGTATGGGACGATGGCGACCGTGTTGGGATTAGCTTAGCTCCCGAAGCCATTACGATTACAGAACCTTAAAATCCCAAAAAGTGGCCAAATCCCTATTTTCCTTTTTGGAGCGAAGAAAGAACTGGTCGGTTCCCTACATCCTTTTCCTGGTTTTTTTTGTGGTCTTCCCCCTCATACTGATTGTGGTTTTTGCGTTTAGCAACGAAGACGGATCGTTTACACTGGCCCATTTCCGAAAATTCTTTCATCATCCCGAAGCCCTCCACACCCTGATCTATTCGATTGGCGTTGCGCTGATAACGACGCTCCTCTGCCTGTTCCTTGGCTATCCGGCGGCATTTTTTATCAGCCGGATGGTAAGCAGCCGTTCCCGTATCCTGATTCTCCTGTTCATTCTTCCTATGTGGATCAACTTTCTGATCCGAACCCTGGCTACCGTTGCCTTGTTCGACTTCCTGAGAATTCCCCTGGGTGAAGGATCACTTTACTTTGGAATGGTATACAACTTTTTACCGTTTATGATTTACCCCATTTACAATACCCTGCAGAAAACCGATTTCAACCTGGTTGAAGCCGCCCAGGACCTGGGCGCCACACCGCGGCAGGTTTTTCTGAAAGTGGTTTTCCCCCTTTCGGTGCCTGGAATCCTGAGCGGGATTATGATGGTTTTTATGCCGGTTATTTCAACCTTTGCCATTGCCGAACTACTCACCCTGAACAACATCAAACTCTTTGGAACCACACTGCAGGAAAACATATACAACGGCATGTGGAATTACGGTGCAGCCCTTTCGCTCATTATGCTGGCCCTCATCGCCCTTACCTCACTCATGAACGGGAAAGGAAATGCGAAAGCCGCCGAGGAAGGAGGCTTGTTATGAAGAAAATTCTCTCGGCTTCGTATATCGCCGTGCTGCTGCTCCTGCTCTATGCTCCGATCCTGATCATCGTTGTTTTTTCGTTTACCGAAGCAAAAGTATTGGGCAACTGGACCGGTTTCTCCCTCAAGTTATATGCTTCCATTTTCCAAAATGGAGTCCACCACTCGCTCAGCAATGCTCTTTGGAACACGTTGATTATTGGCGTAATTGCTGCATTTTCTTCCATGATCCTGGGAACATTGGCGGCCATTGGTATTTTTAATCTCCGTCCGCGCGCCCGGAAAGCAGTCCAGTTTGTAAACAGCATCCCCATCCTGAATCCCGACATCATTACAGCCATATCGCTCTTCCTGCTCTTTGTCATCCTGGGCATTTCCCAGGGCTATACCACGGTAATTCTGGCCCATATATCGTTTTGTACGCCTTACGTGGTATTAAGTGTTTATCCACGGCTGCAACGGATGAATGAAAATTTGTACGAAGCAGCCCTCGATCTGGGGGCTACCCCGTTTTATGCGCTCCGGAAAGTGGTACTGCCCGAATTGAAGCCGGGAATGATCAGTGGCTTTATCCTCGCTTTCACCCTCTCGGTCGATGATTTTGTCGTTACACTTTTTACCATTGGAAATGAAGGATTGGAAACTCTTTCTACCTATATTTATGCCGACGCAAGAAGAGGGGGTTTAACACCCGAATTGCGCCCGCTTTCAACCATAATTTTTGTTACCGTGCTGGTTCTTCTGTTGATCATTAACCGAAGGGCAGCCCATAAAAGGATCAGAAATGAAAACTGAAAAACAAATCAAAATGCTTCAAAGAATCGGGAGGCTTTTCGTCCTCATTCCAGCTTTAACCCTGGCCTCTTTTTGTATGGCCAATGAGAACGAACGGGAAGGAATCCTGAAAATTTACAACTGGGCCGACTACATCGATGAGGATCTGCTCAAAGAATTCCCGGTTTGGTATAAAGAACAAACCGGCGAAAACGTACGCATCGTATACCAAACCTTCGATATGGCCGAAGTCATGTATACCAAAATAGCCCTGGGCCAGGAAGATTTCGACCTGGCCTGCCCTACCCAGGCCCTCATGCAACGGATGATTCACAACGATTTGTTACTGCCCATCGGACAGGACTTTGGAATCACACCCAATTATACCGGTCATATGTCGCCGTTTATCATCGATCGCCTGGATGATTTCAATACCCGCGGAAAAAATGCCGGCGATTATGCCCTTCCTTATATGTGGGGCGTTTCGGGCATTCTCTACAACCCCGAAAAAATTACGCCCGACAAGGTTCAATCCTGGGGCTGTTTCTGGGATCCGTCGAACAAGGGGAACATGCTGATGAAGGACAGCTACTGGGATGCCTATGCCACTGCGGCAGTCTGGGGTTATCGGAATGACCTGGTCAGCGGGAAAAGAACTGTTTACAGCGTGATAAACGACCACTTACCCGAAGATATTGCCCTGGTTGAAGAACAGCTAAAACTGCTCAAACCCAATCTTGCCGGATGGGAAGCCGATTTTGGGAAAGACATGATGACAAAGGGTCAGATCGGATTCTGTTATGCATGGAACGGCGATGCCGTATGGGCCATCGAAGAAGCTGCCGCGGTGAACGTTACGCTCGATTTTGTGGTACCCGTAGAAGGAAGTAACGTATGGTTCGACTGTTGGGTCATCCCGAAATATGCCCAAAATCCCAAAGCAGCCCGCTATTTTCTCAACTACCTTTGCCGCCCCGATATTGCGCTGAGAAACATGGACATAAGCGGATATTGCAGTCCCATCGCTTCGCCAGAATTACTCGAAGCGGTGGTCGATTCCTCTCTGGAAGCAACCCAAAACCTGAGTTACTTTTTTGGTCCGGGACACGATAGTCTGAAGATTGACCCGGTGCAATATCCCGATGCTACCATTATAGAGCGCTGTGCCATCATCAACGATTATCTCGATAAAAACGACGAAGTGCTCGATATGTGGAGCCGGGCTAAAGGCGATAATCTCTTTGGTGGAATGACCTTCATGATCATCCTTGTATTAGCGCTCCTGATTATTTGGATCGCACTGCGTTCCATTCAAAAAGCAAAAAACAAAAAGAGACGGTTGTCAAGAAAAAAATAAAAAACGATTAATTCAATTCTTGTAAATAGAATCAACCATTAAAAATTCGGTCACAATTACCTATTTCTTAATGGTTGATTCTTGGAATATGCCCTCTACTTATTTTTTGATTAGCTCTTTTGAAACCGTTCCTTTGCCGTATTGCAGATGAACAATGTATTTTCCTGACGGAAAATAACTTGTAGAAATAAAGGTGTCATCATTGATTGTACGAATTAGGACAATACGTCCATTATTATCAAAAACGGTCAAGGCTATGTTTTTATCCTGAGTTTTGACATAAAATCCATCGTCGACAGGATTTGGATAAATCCTTACTCCCATCATTTCATTTGCCTCGAAACCAAGCGAATAATCCTGATCTACCGTAAGGATGACCGAAGTGATACCCGAAGCCGAAATGGTAACGATTGCAGTTCGTTCGCTGGTAGTTGTATTGGCCATCGCAGTGATCGTTACCGTTGCATCGCCGTTTCCTGCGTCCGGATTCACCGAAATCCAGTCCGGGTCGGAGGTAACAGTCCAGCCGGTGTTTGACGTGATGCCAAACGAGGCGGTACTTCCTTCGGCCGCCGCTATGTTCAGCGCTGTGGCCGAAACCGACAGTGTGGCATCGGCTCCTGACTGGCTTACCGTAATAGTTCGCGTGGCAACATCCGGGGCTGATACGGTTAGGGTAGCCGTTCGTTCATTGAGCGTGGGATTGGCCTGCGCGCTTAGGCTTACCGTTGCATCGCCGCTACCAGCGGCCGGATTCACCGAAATCCAGTCCGGGTCGGGTGCAACAGTCCAGCTGGTGTTTGACGTAATGCCGAACGAGACGGTACTTCCTTCGGCCGCCGCTATGTTCAGCGCTGTGGCCGAAACCGACAACACAGCATTGGCTCCGGACTGGGTTACCGTAATAGTTTGCAATGCAACCCCCGGGGCTGAGACATTAAGGACAGCCGTTCGTTCATTGAGCGTGGGATTGGCCTGCGCGCTTAGGCTTATCGTTGCATCGCCACTACCAGCAGCCGGATTCACCGAAATCCAGTCCGGGTCGGAGGTAACAGTCCAGCCGATGTTTGACGTGATGCCGAACGAGGCGGTACTTCCCTCGGCCGCCGCTATGTTCAGCGCGGTGGCTGAAACCGACAGCGTGGCATCGGCTCCTGACTGGCTTACCATAATGGTTTGCGACAAAGCGCCCGGGGCTGATACCGTTAGGGCAGCCGTTCGTTCATTGAGCGTGGGATTGGCCTGCGCGCTTAGGCTTACCGTTGCATCGCCGCTACCAGCGTCCGGATTCACCGAAATCCAGTACTGGTCGGATGCAACAGTCCAGCCGGTGTTTGACGTGATGCCGAACAAAGCAGTACTTCCTTCGGCCGCCGCTATGTTCAGCGAATTCACCGATACGGCCAGTTCTGGCGCTATCGTTTGCGTTACGATAACATTTAGTGTATCGGCATCGTATCCCAGACACACAACGACAGTATCTTTTCGTTCAGCGCCGGTATTGTTGGCCTGCGCGCTTAAGATAATCCTGCGATTCCCGAATCCTGTACGGGTATCTGCACTTAGCCAGGCCGATTGGGTA
>DAIMEA010000308.1:0-5304 GCA_036725585.1 Prolixibacteraceae bacterium
ATCGACTTCGCCCATGTGGATTTCGCATTCGAGCCCGAAATAAGCGGCAGCGGTAGCCAGCGCAACACCATGCTGACCGGCGCCGGTTTCGGCAATCAGTTTTTTCTTGCCCAGGTATTTTGCCAGAAGGGCTTCGCCCATGCAGTGGTTCAGTTTGTGGGCGCCCGAATGGTTCAGGTCTTCGCGTTTCAGATAAATACGGCTGCCCAGTTTCTCCGATAAGCGCTTGCAGTAGTACACCGGGGTGGGCCGGCCCTGATAATGCTTGCGGATGCTGCGTAATTCGGCAATAAATTCGTGCGATTTGCTGATGGTGAAATACGCGTTGGTAATTTTGTCCATCTCCTCCTGCAGGTGCGGGGGTACGAAACTTCCCCCGAATTCACCAAAATATCCCTCTTTTGTTGGAACGGTCTTAAAATAGTTGCTCATTTTATTCATGTTTTGTTAAAGAGGGCTAAAAATATGGATTATTATTTGGATTTGGGACGATAAAATACACTTTTTACTCTCTAATACAACGAACATTCCGGAAATGGATTCCATCGCTGTTAAATTCCAGGAGCGATTCCTCGACCGGGTTCAGCCAGATACAATCAGCGGTGCCGGGTTCACCCGGTGTTGATGTCCAGAAGTACCCATATTCCCCTGTATTGATGAACGAATTCTCGTTGTACCCATAACCTCCTGGTTTCAGATCCAGTCGACTGGAACCACCTTCGATCAGCCGATGATAGGCAACAGGGTTTTGCCCGAGTTCGTTGATAAGCATCCTCCACTCATCGATGGCGGGAAGTTTCCATCCGGCCGGGCAGGCTTGCCTGGCCTCCTCCCAACGATAATACCTTCCATAGCCTCGATCGGGGAATCCGTCATCCGTATCGGGAATCCGGCTTTCGGTTGTTGGATAATTCAGGTTCACAGCCATCCAGTCGCGATCGCCGGCATGGATCCATGGGTACGTTTGCCCATCGCGTTCGTCGGTATAGGTGCCTTCCATTGACTTTTCTTCCGGGAGGTAGCGTTTTTTCAGTTCGTCGCGTTCGGGGCTTGAAGGAAGAATTTCCCCCAGGGGATTCACAAAATGGATTTCTCCTTCGGATGTTTTCAGCAGGAAAAGTTGATCGTTCAGGGCAAAAAGGGTGTCGTACTGAGGGGAAAGCAGTTCTTTACCCGAACGGTCGATCAGCCCGTACTTTCCTTGTCGGCTGACCCGGGAAACGTCCTTTTGGAAATCGTCAACCCAATCGTATTTCAACGGGACGAGTACGTGACCCCGGTAATGGATAAAGCCCGATTTCCCGTTTTTTGAAACCTTCATCCAGCCCTGGTCATCGGCCGTTTGTATCGAATCGTAATCGAGGGGTTCTGTTTCATTTCCCTGGCGGTCGATCAAACACCAACACCTGTTGTTCCGTGCCAGGGCAAATCCGTTTTGGTATTCGGAAAGGTAATCGTATTTAACGGGGACAAATTCCACCCCCTTCTTGTCGATAAAACCGTAGCGTTTGTTTTGGTACACACGGGCACATCCCTGGTGAAAAGGCCAGGCCAGATCGTACTTTAATGCAACAACCGGGTCTCCTTCAAGATCCAGGTACCCGTAAAGCTGATTTCGGCTTACCAGAGCCATTCCTTCCGAAAAATCCCCCGCATAGTCATAGCGGTCGGGAGCGACAATCTCCTTTCCCCGGTGATCGACGAATCCCCATTTGCCGTTTCGGCACACCGCGGCTCTTTTTTCGGAATAGCGGCCGATCTTTTCGTATTTTCCCGCGGCGATCCGCTCGGTCCCGCTTTCATCAATAATGCCCCAGCTTCCCTTTTGTTTCACGGCAGCCTGACCTTCTGAAAAGGGCAGGACATCGTCGTATTTAGCAGGAATGAGCTTTTCCCCTTCCGCATTTACAAAACCCCATTTCCCATTTTCCAGGAAGGGTTCCGGCGATAAACGTTTGTCTGTTTCGCAGGAAGACAGAACCAGGGAATAAACCATCAGGAAAAAAACAGCTTGTTTCTGCACATAGGATCGTTTCATGGTATTCACTTTAAGGTTCAGCTGCTTGGGTAACATTGAGACGCAATCCCATGGTTATCAACATGTGTTGGGTTGGCGAACGCTGATAGTTCATATTTTGAAAGCTCCCGTTGAAATGATAAAAAGCGCCGCCGAAAAAGGAGACGGTTTTGCTCAACGCCCATTCCAGTTCCATACCTGGCCGGAAAAGGACATACCTTCCTCCACTTCCCTTTCCCGTTTTGGGAATCATCAGTTCGGTACCCAGGGCAAGCGAAGGAAGCAGGGAAACCGGAACCGAGCGGAAACGGATGTGCAATTTCCCGTTCAGGGAAGGGAGCAGGTAATAGTTGTTGTAGTATACATACGACTGGAAATCGGCCCCGAAGCTCCAAAGGGTGTTGACATGATAATCGGCTCCGAAATGAAAGCCCCAGAACGTGTTGCTGTAGTTTCGCTCGTCGATCGTAAGATAATGGAGCAGAGCCGTGTCGACCGGTGAAAGAATATGGGTTTGGTTCATCCCCAGAGAGAACGACAGGACAGCCCTTCCCCGTTCCTTTTTCACCGGTGGACGGTACCGGATCGAAGCCAGTGAATCGATTTTTTTTCGGTAGTCTTCTTCCAGCAGGACCATCTTTTCGATCAGCTGGGCATTCGCTTGATCCTGCTCTGTTTTGAGTTCCTCCATCCGGGCTGTGAAGCTTTGGATCTTTTCTTCCAGCGCCAGAATGCTCATGTTTTTTTCCATGCTGTTTTCGTACAAACCGGCCGATTCCGATTGAAGGGCAATTTTCAGTTCCGAAAGTTCGTCGAGGAGGTTCCCGATCTGTTTGCGGTTTTGATCCAGCTCGATTTTCAGTTCCTCAATTTCTTCGGAGTTACGGGCCGACTCGACGGCCGGCTCGGGAATGGATGTAGAGCTTTGTCCCAAAATCCATGCACCGGGATATTTCTCCCGGTACCGTTCCAGATCCCGTTCAGCCAATTCCCGCGAAGGATAGGAATTGAGGTATACCCGGTAGTTTTTGGACCGGGGCGACCAGAACAGCCCGGAAGAGACAAAACCTCCGGCTTTTAACTGATCGGCTTTCTTTTCCGCCAAATTCTTTTGTGAGGAAGAATATACCACCAGATAATGCGACTGGGCAAAAGAAGAAGAAATGGCTCCCAGGAACAACAGAAATAGCAGAGGAAGAAAACGTTTTTGGTTCATAACGGGTGTTATTTCTTTGTGGGATAAGCAGTTTTGATCATTAATTCACAAGAGGGCTTTTCCCATCCGGCTCTTTTTTTTATCCGTCTAATTTATCGAATTCCGGTTTATTTACAAAGATGGACAAAATTATTGAATCGTAGCACCCTCTGCGAAAAGCGGGACGGATCGGTAAACGGGCCGTATCGTGAAAACACTGGGTGTTTCAGAATGTCAGGTTGGTCCGGTCGTCGAGATCGACAAAGGAGGCGCATTGACGGATCAGGTAATCGAAGTGAACGATAATTGAGTCGCCGGTTTGCATGCTACCGTTAGCCGACTTATAGCGAATGGCCCGGAACGAAGGACCGAGCGAATCGCGGTATGTTTCAATTTTTCCGATCAATTCCTTCATTTTCTGTTTCAATACGGGTACGTTTTTGTAATGCTGGCGGATGATCGTGTTTTGCTCGGTAGCGAAACTATTGAAGGTAATAAGCGCCTTGTTCGTTATTTGCGCGTTTTGTATTTCTGTTTCCCTTTCGCTGAGGCTTACAATGTTTTGGTCCAGTTGTTTAATCTGGTCTTCCAGGGTTCGAAGAACAGCCTGCACATGGACCTGGGTTTGGTCGGTAAAAAAATCGCGGACTTTTTCCGAATGGCTGGCCTTAACCTGTTCCCGGTAATCTTCGTACAATGCTTTGAGGTCCCTTGCCTGTTTTGAGGAAAAAATGTACTGATTGCTGTACTTGTCGATCAGCATATCAATCTGGTCGAGGGCACGATCGAGCCGATAGGAGAATTCCATGTCGATAATGCTCTGTCCGAATGCATTCGAAAGTTCGCTCCACTTCGGATCGTATGTTCTACCGACGGTGATTTTCTGGCTGTTTGCATCGTAAATTTCGATGGACGTAAACTGGTTCTGCTCATCCAGGATGATTCCCTGGTCGAGGTAGTACCGCGACCCGTCGGCCGGGGAAATCAGGTTGAACACGTGCCCAACGGTTTGCCACTGGCCATTCAGGCTTACAGAAACATCGAGCGGATTTCCATTTCGGTCCTTTAGGGCTTTCCCGATAGTGATGGTTGCCGGGTGCAAACCCAGTTCCGCTCCCAATAAAACATGCAGGCGCGAAAAATAGGTGCAGTCGTATTCACGATATTTCAGATTCCCCTGCATGCCCGTCAATAAACGGTGAAAAGAACGCGCCCGAAGGGACAGGTTCACGTCCTTTTCGCGTGCTTTTTCCATGCAGTATAGCACTTCGGGGGAATAGACAGCCGTAGTACGGATCAGGTCGCCCAACCAAAACGACAATTCTTTTTCCCATTCCGCCATTTTCGTTACCGACAGGCTTCCTGCCTCGTATTGCTTGTAAAACGTTCTGGAAAGACCGGAAATTTTTTCGCTGAAGGCCCGAAACGTCACATTTTTATTCGTCACATCGATCCAGTTATGGAAAAAGGAACCCACCAGGGGGAAGCGTTCCTGCAACAAAGCCGGGTCGGGGATGCTGTCGGTATAATCGACAAGCATCCGGTCGAGCGCTTTTTGAATGGAAAGACGGGCCGATTCGGGGATCGTGTCGGAATAATTCATGGTTTTGCCTTCTTCGGCATACCATTCGGCAAAAAAATCTTTTTCGGGAACCGGTTGATTTTGTGCCCTGGCTGGCAGGCACCCAAAAACCGGAATTATGAAATGCAAAAACAAGCCCAATCCGCAAAGAAAGATGGAGATTGATTGGGTATGCCTGTTGTGATATTGTTTCAACCGGTTCATGGACGATACTTTTACCCATAGAGCACTTTATCTGCCAAATCATTACCCGGGCAATTCTGCCGGGAACTTTTTATTTTCCGCGGATCACAATGCTGATCGGAACGCCTTCAAAGTTAAAAAATTCCCGTAGTTTATTTTCCAGGTAGCGTTTGTACGGATCTTTGACGTACTGCGGCAGGTTAGCATAAAAGGCGAAAGTGGGCGTGTTCGTGGGAAGTTGGGTTACATACTTGATTTTAACCGATTTGCCCTTTGTCGAAGGAGGTGAGAACTGCTCAATGGCTTCCAGCATGTGTTCGTTCCAGT
>DAIMEA010000309.1:0-5294 GCA_036725585.1 Prolixibacteraceae bacterium
TGAAGAAAAAACCGGAAAGCTGAAACTTTCGCGACGGGTGCTTTTACCCAAGCCCGAAGACTGGGTCGAACCGGAACGCAAACCCCGGGGCGATGGTGGCAATCGCCGGCGCGACGACCGCGGAGGAAACGACCGACGCCGGGACGACCGGGGCGGACGCGACAGCCGGGGAGGCGGAAACCGCGATCGCGACCGTCGGAATTTCCGATAAAAAAGAAAAAATTCAATAGAGCCTTGTGCCCAAGAGGGAACCCAGAACATACGGATCTGAGTTCCCTCTTTTTCTTTGACTGTTTCGGTTGAATCGTGCATAAAAGATGATGCGTTTCTTTTCTGTCTTTTTAAATATGTTGTATTTTTATCGCTCTGCGACGTATGAATGATAAAAAATCGGAAAAATGAAAAATCTCTGTCTATTACTCTTCATCACCATGGTTTATAGTTGTTCGAAATCCGGGATGAATTATCCCGAAACCACAAAAGTACCAGCGGCTGATAGCTTATACGGAACCTTTGTCGAAGATCCTTATCGCTGGCTCGAGGATGACAATTCGGAGGAGACGGCCGCCTGGGTCGAAGCCCAAAACAAGGTAACCTTCGATTATTTAAATCAGTTGCCCGGACGGGAAAAAATTAAAGCCCGTTTAACCGAACTCTGGAATTTTCCCAAGGCAGGCACCCCCTTTCAGATTTCGGGCCGCTGGTTTATGTATAAAAACGACGGCCTTCAAAACCAGAGCGTTTTGTATACGATGGACACACCCGACGATGAAGCGGTTGTTCTTCTCGATCCCAACAGCCTCAGCGAGGACGGAACCATCGCCTTGGCCGGAATGGATGTTTCCCCCGACGGAAACTACCTGGTATACAAAATTGCCCGTTCGGGTTCCGACTGGAACGAAATCTTTGTCAAAGATATCGACTCGGGTGAATTGCTTGGCGATCACATCCAATGGGTAAAGTTTTCCGGTATATCGTGCTTCCGCAATGGCTTTTTCTATAGCGCATACGATCGGCCTTCTGAAGGGAAAGAACTGTCGGTTGCCAATACCGGACAAAAAATATTCTTTCACCAATATGGTCAATCCCAGGAAAACGACGAACTTATTTTCTCCAATCCCGATCATCCCAAAAGAAACAGTTCTGCCGGGCTGGATGAAAAACGGGAGCACATGTTCATCTTCGAATCGGAATCGACCTCCGGGAATAGTTTGTTGTATAAGTCACTGCTTCAGCCCGGTGCAAAATTGATTTCCATTGCCCCCGGCTTCGAATACGACTATCTTCCTGTTGAAATGAACAAAGGCCGGATCCTGGTCCTCACCAACGACGGCGCTCCCCGCTACCGGCTGGTTTCCATCGATCCTGCTTCACCGTCGCCCTCCGATTGGGAGGAAATCATTCCCGAGAAAGAAAACACCCTTCAATGGGTCAGCCTTTGTGGGGGCAAACTTTTTGCTGCCTATATGGTCGATGCGAAAAGCAAGCTCGAAATTTACAGTCTTTCCGGTGAATACTCCGGCGAAGTCGGCCTGCCCGGCATCTGCAGCGTGGGCTCATTCAACGGAAAACCCGACAGCAAACAGGCTTTTTATTCCTACAGTTCATTTAATACACCCGGAACCATTTTTCGCTACGATATTGAAAGCGGCGAGTCGGTTATGTATTTCCGGCCCGAGGTGAAATTCAACCCCGATGATTATGTCGTGAAACAGGAATTCTATTCGGGAAAAGACGGTACGCGCATCCCGATGTTTCTGTTTCACAAAAAGGGAATCGAACAGAACGGGAAAAACCCGGCTATGCTTTACGGATACGGAGGTTTTAACATCAGCGAAACCCCCGAATTTTCGACCACTGTTTTGTTCTATGTCGAAAGCGGGGGCGTATATGCCGTGGCCAATATTCGTGGGGGCGGCGAGTATGGTGAGGATTGGCACCAGGCCGGAACCAAAAGGAACAAGCAAAATGTATTCGACGATTTCATTGCTGCTGCCGAATACCTGATCGGGGCCGGTTACACGAATTCCGAACAGCTAACCATACGGGGCGGTTCGAACGGAGGCTTGCTGATCGGCGCCGTAACCAACCAACGCCCCGATTTGATGAAAGTAGCCCTTCCGGCTGTCGGGGTAATGGACATGCTCCGTTACCACAAATTCACCATCGGATGGGCCTGGGCTGGTGATTACGGCACCGTCGACGACAGTGAAGAGATGTTCCGCTACCTATATGGTTATTCGCCTTATCACAACGTGAAAGTCCAGAATTATCCGGCGATTTTGGCCACTACGGCCGATCACGACGACCGGGTGGTGCCGGCACACACCTTCAAATACATTTCCAAAATTCAGGAACTTAATACCGGTAAATTGCCTACCCTGGTTCGGATTGATGTAAAATCGGGCCATGGAAGCGGGAAACCAACGGCTAAGATCATCGAAGAATATGCCGACCTGTATGCCTTTGTTTTTCATCATACAGGGATTGACTATTAAACGGTTATCAAAAAGGAAATGAATTTTCTCGTCATAGAAGGCAATATCGGGGCAGGAAAAACCACCCTGGCTGAAATGATCAGCAGAGACTACAATGCCCAGCTGGTTACCGAAAACTTTGCGGACAATCCCTTTCTGGAAAAATTTTACCGCGATCCGGAAACCCATGCCTTCACGCTCGAGATGTCGTTCATGGCTGAACGTTATTCTCAGTTGATGAGTGAGTTGCAAAACAGAAACCTGTTTAAGGATTTTGCAGTTGCCGATTATTACTTCATGAAATCGCTCATTTTTTCCAGTGTTACCCTGGGCAACGACGAATATGTTTTGTACCGAAAATTTTTCGACATCATTTATGCCCGCTTGCCCCGCCCCGATTTGTATGTTTATCTGCACAAAAGTTCAGCTAATCTGAAAAGGTTGATCCTTAAGCGGGGGCGTTCCTATGAGGCAGAAATTGGCGAGGCTTATCTGAGCAATATTGCCCAGGCCTATTTTAACTATTTCCGGCAGCAAAATGAGTTCCCGGTAGTGATTGTCGATACGAACGAAATTGATTTTGTCGGCAACAAAAAGGATTATTTAAAACTGTGTGAAATAATCTTTCAAAACAGCTACAATACAGGAATAACACGGGTTATATTATGATAAAATTTTTTTTTTTTCTTTTAAGTATTAAAAACATTCTTATTTTTGTAATAATATCGTGAAAGAAAGTGTAAAATAATAATAATGTGTCCATCATGAAAAAATTAAATGTGAAAATTTTCGTCTCCCTGACGGTTGTAACACTGCTATTTAGCAGTTGCGCCAGCATCTCGAAAATGAAAAAGGAAGCCGACCGGCTTAAATGGAACGTCACACCCGAGGTTCTGGAAACCCATGCAGGTCAGGTGAAGGTTGAGGTTAACGGGCAAATACCCGAAAAGTATTTTGTCAAGAAAGCCAACCTGGTTATTACACCGGTTCTGAAATACGAAGGCGGTGAAATTGCCTATCCCGAGATCAAACTTCAGGGTGAGAAGGTTACAGCGAATAATGCCGTGATCAGTTATACCGAGGGGGGTAGTTTTTCGGTAAAAGGAGCCTTGCCTTACGAGGAGGCCATGAAAATGTCGGAACTGGAAGTGCGGATACTTGCTTCCCAGGGTCTTAAAGAGCTTGCCTTTGATCCGGTAAAACTTGCCGACGGAGTTATTGCTACTTCCGAACTGGTTCAGAAGGTTGGGGCGCCCATCATTGGGGTGGTTAAAGGAAAGAACACCACAGGGAAATACGATCCCGCAATCGATGCATTCCAGCGGGTTGTGCCCGATGAACTTATGGCCGACATCCATTACCTGATCAACAGCTCATTCATTCGTAAAGAAGAAGCCAGCGCCGAGGACATACAGGCGTTTAAAAATTATGCCCTTGATGCAGCCGCTAACGAACGCAAAGAGCTGAAAAGCCTTGAAATTTCTGCCTATGCATCACCCGATGGAAAAGAAGATTTCAACGCAAAACTATCGGAACAACGCGAAAAGGCAGCCACCAAATATTTCACCAAAGAACTGAATAATGAAGAACTGACCGCTTCGCTTAAAACCAAGTACACAGCTGAAGACTGGGAAGGTTTCCAGAAATTGATGGAAAAATCGTCCATCCAGGATAAAGAACTTATTCTTCGGGTTCTTAGCATGTACAGCGATCCCGAAGTGCGCGAAAAGGAAATCCGGAACCTTTCGGAAGCCTTTACCGACGTGGCCGAAAAGATTCTTCCCCAGTTGCGCCGTGCCAAATTTTCGGCCAATATCGATTTAATTGGGAAAACCGATGAAGAACTGCTGGCCGCTGCCCAGAATGAACCCGCTACCCTGAATCAGGCTGAATTACTTTATGCTGCCACCCTAACCGACGACAATGCCCTGAAACTTCAATTCTACAAATCGTTTACCAAACAATTTGCCGATGATTGGAGGGGTTTCAATAACCTCGGTATGGTACAGGTATGGGAAGGTGATTTTGACGGGGCTGCCGGAAGCTTTGACAAAGCCGATCAGCTGAATCCCAATAACCCGATCATCCAAAACAACCTGGGGGTTATTGCCCTCAAAAAAGGGGAAACCGATAAAGCCCGTGAACTTTTCTCTGCTGCTTCAGGCATTGGGAAAGAAGTCGACTACAATTTAGGCATCGTCAGCATCATCCGCGGCGAATACGACAAAGCCGTTGCCCAGTTTGGCGAATGCATTAAGCCCAACGCTGCCCTGGCAAAGATCCTGGCCGGCGATAACAACGGAGCGTTGAAAGCCCTCGAAGCCAACGATTCGGGCTGCCCGATGGTCGATTACCTGAAAGCCATAGTAGGTGCCCGCACTGCAAAGGAAACCCTTCTGCTCGAAAGCCTTACTGCAGCTTGCCAGAAAGAACCGAAGATAAAAGCCGCTGCCAAAACCGATCTTGAGTTCGCGAAATATTTCGAGAATCCCAAGTTTAAAGCCATTGTGGAATAAGGAAAAAAATATAATACAAAAAGGTGCTTCGGAAACGGAGCACCTTTTTTGTTTATTCGCAAATTTTCTTTTCAACAATAAATTTTAAAAAATCGCTCTTGCCCGTATGAACTTCTCAAAGATCCGTCGGTGCGAGTACCCACCCAAAATTTTTGGGCATAATGCATAAATGACAGTGGTATGGCAGCCTGGCAGATATCCTTTGCCTCGACATTTATGTTGGGGTCCCGGGAGCAGAACAATATTCCCTCCGGCCATCCCGAAAGCTTTCGGGACTACCTACGAAAATGAGGTGAAATTG
>DAIMEA010000310.1:0-5288 GCA_036725585.1 Prolixibacteraceae bacterium
GACACGGTCCAGGTACGTTCGAACCAGAATTCCTGCGGATCGTCGCACTCCCAGGTTACGTCCCCGTCTGTGGGGATTGCGGTTGGGCTGTTATCAAAATTATCCGTGCACCCCGAAGGTTCACCGGTTACATACCGGTTAAGGGTTCCCCGCACATCATTTCCCCGGATAATTAAATCATTGATTGTATATGATTTTGAAGCTGGTGCACTCGTGTAATAGAAGACATAAACCACCAATACAGAATTATTATTGGCCAGCATAGACAAAGGGCGAAAAGCATTGGGATTACCCGCAAACCAAGTAGGCACTGTATTCCCCTGCTGATTCAAGCCTTCACCCGTTGCATCAAGCGCTCCGTTCCAAACGCACCGATCGTAAAAAAAACGAACAGGCGGATTTCCAACCAGTTCTCCGTCGTAATCGATGTAAATAGCCAGGGAATCGCCGTTATTCCATGTTGTTACATTCGACTGGCTCACCTGGATGTTCATTTCCAACTCGTTGAAATTGGACGCATCCACCGGGTAAATAATCGTGTCGACATTGCTTGTGTTTTCGTCCTGGATTATTCCGGGCAACGTTATGCTCAGGTTTTGTACATCTGCCGTTTGGCTTTCAAACCAGGCAAGGGTGTTGGAATAATCTGCAGGATAAGAGGTGCAGGACGGTGGCTCTTCATCGAGATTAATGGTTCTTTCTATTTCGGGAAGGGTGCAACCATTGTCGTCCTCAACATTGAATGCAAATGTACCTGCACAAAAATCAGAAATCGTGGTTAGTGAGCTTACATCCTGATTTTTACCAGGTCCATCAATATGAACAACCGGATTTGTACCTCCCGTAATATTAACGGTTATACTCCCGTTGCATCCTACCCCCGGGAGGCAGGACCAATCCTGATTTACCGTTAAAGTGAGATTTAAAGCAGCCGGTTCAGTAAGTGTAACATCAACGTATGCCGACTGTAAGATGGTATTGGTGACCGTGATCCGGTAAACCCCGGCATACAAACCGGAAGCAGAAGTAACATTCCCGGGATCAACAAATTGTGCGGGATAATCACCTGACTGATAGGCCCAGGAATAGGCATAATTATGATCGGTTCCACAGGAAGCGGCTACTACTATGCTGCCATCGTTATACCCGTGACAGGTAACGTCTTCTTTGTCATCTTGTTCTATTCGTATGTCATTGTTTTCGGTCGCTGAAACAGTTAAATCAACCCTGCTCCCGTTGGTTAAGCCTGTCACATAAACCTGTAAATAGAGTGTAGCTGAGGTAGTAATATTGACAGAAGCAATTGAAGGTCCAACATTTGTCCAAGTTGTATTATCCGGAGAAGATCGCAAAACTGCCGTACCTGTGCCTGTAACGGTAAGTGTGTATTCAATCGAGAACTGACCTTTGCATATTAACAGATAATTATGATCTAAATCTGGCACAGGTCCAGTTAAATCAGCTCCTGAATGAGTATAGGACTGCCCCCATCCTATCCCCGGCACCAGCAGAAACAGCAGTCCCGCGAGCACCGCAAGCACGCGCACCGGCGCCTTGCGTCGGGAAAGGAGTATTGGAATTATATGGGCTTGTTTCATCTCTTTTTCCTCTTATCGGCCTGTTTTGCTTAATCTTTTCAAAAATAGGAAGTTTTTTTGGAATAGCGGCGCGATGGGGGGTTTTTTTGAACCGCAAAGGCGCCAAGACGCAAAGAAAAAAAATGAACCGCAAAGGCGCCAAGACGCAAAAAAAAAGTTTTGCTGTTGAAAAAGTCTCTTAGCGTCTTAGCGGTTATAAAAAAACAACCTCTTAGCGTCTTAGCGTCTTTGCGGTTCAACATATTTACCTAACCGGTAGCCCTTGGTTCAGTGCCCGGCCGAGTGCGACGCGTGGGCAGCCATAATCGCTCCCTTGATCCCCTTTGTGAGGGCCTCTATGTCGCCGAACTGCCGGGAGTACTGCGTTCCGTTTTTCAGCAGGTTTTTCAGGTTTTGGCGGGCCCGCTTCCGCTCGGCGCCTCTTTCGGTAATCGCCCGGTACAGGCGGCAGACGGGCACCAGCGACAGCAACATAAGTTCGGGGCCTTCGGGATGCTCTCCGCGAAGCAGGATATCGCGTAGCCGCCGGATCATTGCCAAACGTTCGTCGCTTTTCCCGGGGAAATAGCGATTGTAGGGGATGCCCAGAAATTTCTTTGGCACCTGCACCAGGTCACCGTTGGCCAGCAGAACCCGGATCAGTTCTTTTTTGTACCATCCCGGACGAAAGCCCATACGCCCCAACAGGGAGGCGATGCGGATTCCTCCTTTCTGTTCGATCGTTTGTAGTGGCCGGTCGAAAAAGGAATAGTTTGTTGGTGCAGGATCGACGGCATAAAGGGTCCGTTTTTCGATGCGCACCCGTTGCTGAAAATACAGGTCGGCCACGATGGAACCTGTCAATCCGTATTGAAACTCGGGACCGGTGTTGAAGTAATAACCGTTTTTGGGATTCAGCGACAGGAGGTAAAACGAACGGGCAAGATTGGGTTCCATCGGATTATTCAGTTTGATTTGAACTATTTGTCACAAGATAGACAATAATGTTTCATTCCGAACGATTTTTTTTTGCTAATTTCACCGGAAATTGAACCCCATGAAAAAGATTATCTGCAAACTAAAAACATGTGTGCGAGACTTTTCCACGCTTATTTATCCCAATGTCTGCTATTGTTGCGGGGCCCCTTTGGTACAGCACGAAAAGGTGCTTTGCCTGAAGTGTATGGTGGGCATGCCCCGAACACATTTTCACCTTGTTCCCGGCAATCCTGTGGAACAACTATTCTGGGGTCGGGTGCCGCTGGAACGCGCTACAGCCTGGTTTCTTTTTCAGAAAGGAAGCCGGTACCAAAATTTGTTGCATGAGCTGAAATACAAGGGTCAGCGGGAAATTGGCACGGAGCTGGGCTGCTATTTTGCCGCCGATTTATCCAGGGTAAACTATTTCGACGAAACCGATCTGCTTGTTCCCGTTCCCCTGCACCCGCGAAAAGAGCGCAAGCGGGGGTATAACCAGAGCCTTCTGATTGCCTCAGGTATGGCATCGGTGCTGGGCAAGGTGCTTGTTCCCGATGCACTGGTCCGCATTCGCTATTCCGATACGCAAACCCGAAAAGGGCGGTTCGAACGCTGGCAAAACGTGAGCGGACTGTTTGCCGTTCGCGATCCGTCGGTTTTCGAAGCGAAACATGTTTTGCTGGTCGACGACGTGATTACCACAGGATCGACCCTGGAGGCCTGCGCAAACAAAATACGCGAATGTCCGGGTGCGAAGGTGAGCGTGGCCGCGCTGGCATGGGCATCGGTGTGAGGATATTTTTGAACCGCGGAGGCGCAGAGACGCAAAGAAAAAAATGAACCGCTAAGACGCTAAGAAATAGTTTTGCCGTTTATTAAGTCTCTTAGTGTCATTGCGGTTACAAACAACCTCTTAGCGTCTTAGCGGTTCATTCCCTTATACAATCAGCATGGCATCGCCATACGTTCCAAAGCGGTATTTTTCCTTAATGGCCTGGCGGTAGGCTTCCATCAGGAAGTCGTAGCCGGCAAAGGCGGCCACCATCATCAGCAGAGTCGACAGGGGTAAATGGAAATTGGAGATCATGCGGTTGGCCACGCTGAATTCGTAGGGCGGGAAGATGAATTTGTTTGTCCAGCCCTCGTAGGGTTTCAACAAGCCCGATGTCGACACCGAGCTTTCGAGGGTTCGCATCACGGTGGTCCCCACAGCGCAGATATTCTTCCGGCGTTCCTTGGTATCTTTCACTTTTTCGCAGGTTTCTTCGGGGATCCATATTTGTTCGGAGTCCATCTTGTGTTTCGTAAGGTCTTCCACATCCACACTCCGGAAATTGCCCAGTCCCACATGCAGGGTGATAAACGAAAAATCGACCCCGACAATTTCGAGTCGTTTGAGCAGTTCGCGGCTGAAATGGAGTCCGGCAGTTGGTGCGGCAACGGCTCCCTCGTGTTTGGCAAAGATGGTTTGGTAGCGATCGCGGTCGTCGGGTTCTACGGGTCGCTTGATGAATTTCGGAAGCGGAGTTTCCCCAAGGGAAAAAAGGGTGGCTTTAAAGTCTTCGTATGGGCCGTCGTAAAGGAAGCGAAGGGTACGGCCTCTCGATGTGGTATTGTCGATGACTTCGGCAACCAGCATGTCGTCTTCTCCGAAATAGAGTTTGTTGCCGATCCGTATTTTCCGGGCCGGGTCGACCAGCACATCCCATAGGCGTTGTTCCCGGTTGAGTTCCCGCAAAAGAAAGACTTCGATTTCGGCGCCGGTTTTTTCCTTGTTACCAAACAGTCGGGCCGGAAAAACCTTGGTGTCGTTAAAAATCATCAAATCGCCGTCGGCGAAGTAGTCGATAATTTCTTTAAAGACTTTATGTTCAATTTTTTGGTTTGCCCGGTCGAGGATCATCAGCCGGCTTTCGTCCCGGTGGTAGGATGGATGCATGGCGATGAGTTCTTCGGGTAGTTTAAATTTGAATTTTGATAATTTCATATTGTAACGAATATTTTAACTGGTTCGGCTTATACGGCAAAAAATGCAATGAGTTACATCGATGACAAAATTTTCTGTACATTTTCGATTTCCCAGGCGTCATCCAGCGAATAGGTCCCAACCCGGGTACGGCACAGAGCGGTAAGGTAAGCCCCTGTTTTCAGGGCTTCTCCCAGATCGCGGGCCAGGGAGCGGATATAGGTTCCTTTTCCGCAGCGGATTTTCAGGATCAGTTCATGGGGGGTGAATGAAAGAAGGCTGATTTCATGAATCGTCACTTTCCGGGCCTCCAGCTCCAGTTCCCTGCCCCGCCGGGCATAATGAAAGGCTCTTTTCCCGTTTACTTTGATGGCCGAAAAAACCGGGGGGACCTGGTCAATTTCTCCAATAAATGCGTTCATTGTTTCCAAAACAAATTCACGGGTGATATGTTCGGTCGGGTACACGGCATCCTCTTCGGTTTCGAGGTCGAAGGAAGGGGTGGTGGCCCCGAGTTTCAGGGTTGCGGTGTATTCTTTTTCCTGTGCCTGGAGGCTGTCGATTTGCCGTGTGGCTTTCCCGGTACAGACGATAACCAGCCCGCTTGCCTTCGGGTCGAGGGTTCCGGCATGGCCAACCTTCAGTTTTTTTATTCCCAGCTTTTTACACAGTTCGGAGCGAACTTTGTTCACCACATCAAACGAGGTCCAGTCGAGGGGCTTGTTCACCGGCACGATGGCTCCGGATACAAAATCCATGTCGGTTAC
>DAIMEA010000311.1:0-5286 GCA_036725585.1 Prolixibacteraceae bacterium
AATGAAAAAGCCGGACGGAAGCAGCAACTCATTCCCTACTTCATTTCCAGTCATCCCGGAAGCACCAAAAAGGACATGGCCCGACTGATGCTCGAAACCAAACAAATGGACTTTAAACTCGAACAAGTACAGGATTTTACGCCTACACCCATGACCCTTGCCACCGTAATTTATTATTCAGGAGTCCATCCGTATACCCTCAAGCCGGTGTATACAGCCCGATCCCCAAAAGAAAGGCACGACCAGCAAAAATTCTTTTTCTGGTACAAACCCGAATTACGGAACGAAATTATCAGGGAGATAAAGTCGATGGGACTATTGTGGCCAACCCAACCGGAGAAAAAGCAAGCGAAAAAGACAGGAAAAAGAAAGCCTCGTTCGTAAACACTTGCCCGGTAAAACGTTTATACTTCCCAGGTGTTCCCGCTTCGCAATAAATCGTCGACACAGGTAATTTTGCGTGTTTTCTGTACTCCGGTTATCTGCTCCTGCATTGCCTGTTCGTAAGTAGGACGTTGTACCGAACGGATGACCCCGAAAGCAACGGGCAATTTCGGCAATGCCATATGGATAAGGGCTGCATGAAGGTATACGTCTTCTTCGGCCGCATCGTGAACCAGAATATCGTCGAGGGTGTAGCCCTCCTGCCCGATCGTTACCGCTTTGAGTTTTCCTTTTTCCAGCACCAGGCCTTTGTCGCGGTTCACGCCAAAAACCATTTTCTCCCCGTGTTTCAGGTAAATCTGCTTGTCTTCCCGGTCGTCGCCCCGGGTAATTTCCTCATGCACACCGTTGTTAAAGATCACGCAGTTTTGGAGAACTTCCACAACAGAAGTACCCTTGAAACGAGCCGCCACGTCGAAAATTTCCTGGCTCATTTTCATGTTCCCGTCGATGGTCCGGGCAAAAAAGGTGCCCCGGGCTCCCAATACCAGTTGCCCGGTAACAAAAGGATCTTCGATCGTACCAAATGGAGATGTTTTCGTTTTTTCGCCCCGGTCGGTTGTCGGCGAATATTGTCCTTTGGTTAATCCGTATATTTTATTATTGAACAGAATAATATTGATATCGACATTTCGCCGGATGGTATGAATGAAATGATTTCCACCAATGGCCAGGGCATCCCCGTCGCCGGTAATCTGCCATACATGTAAGCCGGGATTGGCGCTTTTTACCCCAGATGCAATAGCCGAAGCCCTTCCGTGGATGGTGTGAAATCCAAAGGTGTTCATGTAATAGGGAAAACGCGAAGAACAACCAATGCCGGAAATAACCGCATAGTCGGCTTTCTTCAGGCCCAGATCGGCCATCACTCTTTGAATGGCGTTCATAATGGCATGGTCGCCACAGCCGGGACACCAGCGTACTTCATTCGAACTTTTAAAATCTTTCGCGGTATAGGTATATTGTGTCATGGTTAATCCTCCAGTAATTGGGTTACACTCATTTTAATTTCTTCGACAAGGAAGGGCAATCCCTGCACCTTATTGAATTGATGATAGGTGAACCGGGGAAGTTTATCGCGCAGATAAGCGGCAAATTGTCCCAGATTCAACTCACAAACAAGAATTTTTTTGTAGTTCGAGAAAACCTCTGCCGTATTGGCCGGCAGCGGATTGATGTAGTTAAAATGGGCAAGCCCGACCCGTTTCCCTTTCTGACAAAGATCGCGGGCTGCCGAAACCAGATGTCCGTAGGTTCCGCCCCAGCCAACGATCAATACATCCCCCTCAGGACATCCGTAGGGTTCAATTTTCGGGACCAGATCAACCACACGCGCCACTTTTTCGGCCCGTATCTCACACATAAGCTGATGGTTGGCAGGATCGTGACTAACGGTCCCCGACTCGTCCTTCTCCAGTCCGCCAATGCGATGTTCAAATCCTTCCATACCCGGGAAGGCCCATTCCCGGGCGAGGGTTTCATCCAAACGCCGGTATGCTTTAAAGCGAGAGGGATCCTTTGCAATTCTCGGGGTAATGGAGGGCATTTCGGCCATCGATGGGATTTTCCAGGGTTCGCTTCCGTTACCTAAAAATCCGTCGGTGAGCAGCAGCACCGGGGTCATACGTTCGAGCGCAATTTTTGCCGCCAGAAAGGCATAATCGAAACAATCGCTGGGCGTACTGGCCGCCAGAACCACGATCGGACTTTCGCCGTTTCGGCCCCAAAGAGCCTGCATCAGATCGGATTGTTCGGTTTTTGTAGGAAGACCGGTTGAAGGACCTCCCCGCTGAACATTCACAATCACCAGCGGAAGTTCGGCCATCACGGCCAGGTTAATGGTTTCCTGTTTGAGCGCCAACCCGGGTCCCGAAGTGGACGTTACACCCAGGGCTCCCGCAAAGGATGCGCCCAACGCCGTACAAATCCCGGCTATTTCATCTTCTGCCTGAAAAGTCTTCACCCCTAAATCCTTTCGTTCCGATAAGGCTTGCAAAATATCCGAAGCCGGGGTTATGGGGTACGAACCCAGAAATAAAGGTAAACCAGCCTTTTCGGAAGCAGCCAGTAAGCCCCAGGCCGTGGCATGGTTCCCATTTATATTCCGATACGTGCCTTTTTCAATATCGGCGGCGGGCACCAAAAACTGGGGCGTGGTGTGCTGCATGTTCATCCCGTAATTATATCCGGCATGCAAAACATCGATATTCGAATGCAAAACCTCGGGTATTTTCCCAAATTTTTGATTCAACGCTTTTTCAATGATATCCAACGGACGATTGAATATCCAACTCACCAATCCCAGGGCAAACATGTTTTTGCTGCGCAACACCGATTTATTGTCCATGTTCCGGTCGATGAGCGCTTCTTTGGTCAGGCTGGTAATGGGTACACCAATTTTATGATAATCGAGCAAATTAAGTTCGGTAAAGGGATCGGTCGTCTGAAATTTCGCTTTCTGAAAATTCTTTTCGGTAAACGAATCACTATCGAAAATAATCGTAGCCGCCGGCTCCAAAAACTTTGCATTGGCCTTGATGGCCGCCGGGTTCATGGCAATCAAAACATGAGCTTTATCGCCCGGTGTGGTAATTTTTTTGTTTCCGAAATGAACCTGAAAACCCGACACGCCCCCTACGGTTCCCTGGGGAGCCCTTATCTCGGATGGATAATCCGGGAATGTGGATATATCGTTTCCCACCAGTGCCGTGGCATCGGAAAATAAGGTACCTGTTAATTGCATGCCATCGCCCGAGTCGCCGGAAAAGCGAATGGCCACTTGTTCGAGTTCGATAACTTTTGTCTCTTTTATCATAATAATTCAAACTGGTTTTTGCAGCGAAATTTAACTTTTATTTTAGGAATGGGAAGGTTATTTTTATCACATAAAAAACATGATATTTGTCAGTTTTTCCTCACAAAAATAGACAAGATGACGGAATAATCAATTTTTTGGGGATCTTTTAAAGAATCATTTGGGGATGTTAACATATTCTTCACACAAAAAAATGCGTCAGAAAAAGAAAAAAATTGTGTTCATTTGTTTTCTATTAAATAAAAGGAAAATGGCACACATAATACCCCTGGCAAATAAGACACCCCGGATTGGCGAGCATTGTTTTCTGGCGCCCACTGCCACGCTTATTGGAGCGGTGGAACTGGGAACAGGATGCAGTGTTTGGTTTAACGCAGTCTTGCGCGGTGATGTCCACTACATCAAAATCGGGAATCATGTCAACATTCAGGACAATGTTGTCATTCACGGAACCTATCAGAAATCGCCCACGAACATCGGCGATCATGTATCCATTGCCCACGGGGCCATTGTTCACGGATGTACGCTGCACGATCATGTTTTGGTGGGTATGAATGCAGTAATCCTGGACGATGCTGTTGTAGAAAGCAACAGCATCATTGCGGCAGGAGCCGTTGTAACAAAAGGAACCGTAGTTCCTTCGGGCAGTGTTTTTGCCGGCGCTCCGGCAAAAAAGATCAAGGAAATCAGCCCGGAGCTATTAAAAGGCGAAGTGGAACGTATTGCTCAAAACTACAGCAAGTATGCCTCGTGGTATAAAGGAAAGGAAGAAAATGACTAATCGTGCTTTGTCCCCGCAAAGTAATGTGATCCAAGAATAACCATTGACTTCTAATAGAAATTATCCTATTTCTTCAATAGTTTAATTCCGGTATTAAAGTAAGTATTCGACAACTTTGCATAATAGATTCCATCCGGGAAACCGGTCAGGTCGATTGCTGATTGCCCGAAATATTGGTTCCCCCGGGTAAAAATCAATTGCCCTCTGCTGTTGTAAACCTTAACGTTGAAGCTATCTTCCTGATAAAGGTCGGAGAAGAACCTTATTCTTCCGGTTGTTGGATTAGGAACCGCTGTAACGTTGATGCCCTGTACATACAATGGATCGGGTTGATATATGCTTTTTTCGGGTGCCTGGACACAACTTAAAGGAAGGATCACCCCCCGGAACCGGCTTCCCGGTTGAATGTGTGTGCCTGGTTTCAGAGAAATGACCATTCCTGCTTTGAAATAGGCATCGGCACCATCCTGAACCCACACCGAGCCGAAGGGATTGGAAAAGTCGACCTGGCTCCCCACAGTGATGGTATCTCCGGTCAGATAAACAGGCCCGGGAAATATTCTGTTTTGTACCAGCAAGCTTCCGTACGATGTTGCCTCAACCTCAAGGATCGAGGATACAGAATCGGAACAACCGAAAACATCTTCAAAATAATAGGTAACCTCATGGAAACCCGGACCAGCTTCCGTTACATCAAACACACTTCCGGAAATAAAGTGCCCGCTGTAGATTCCTCCAACAGGCTTGCCCTCATTAAGCAGATACTGTTCCTCGCTGCTGCATAACAATGGAAACGAATCCAACTGCACAACTGGTGAGACATGGATGGTGACCTGCGTTGTATCCGAATTATAAAAACCCTGCTTATCGACCAGCATAACCCAGTATTCTCCCGACTCAAAGACAAGCAGGTTTTCATTGTTTGTATTGTCGCTCCAAAAAAAGCCATGATCCCCTTTCATTGCTTCCAGCAGGGTTTGATCGCAAGCACTTGCTTCATCAGGCAGACCAGGATCGAGGCGTTCTCCGGCCACAATGGTATCGGATATATCAAATTCGCATTCCCCGCAATTGTTTAGCTTCATCGTAACAGTATAAATTCCCGGTTTAAAACTATAGTTGAAATCCAGCACATCGGTCAGCTCTTCCGATCCGTCGCCCATATTCCACGAAACATTATAGCAATCGAGTGAACTGTTCACTTCACCCCTGAACCTGAAATCGCTCCGGTTACCTGAACCATAAC
>DAIMEA010000312.1:0-5274 GCA_036725585.1 Prolixibacteraceae bacterium
TTGCGAGGAATTTTTCTGAGGCACGAAGAAAAATGACGAAGCAATCTCTTGTTCTCAGGTAGCTCATTATTATAAGAAGCTTTGGAAAAGAAGTATGCGAGGAATTTTTCTGAGGCACGAAGAAAAATGACGAAGCAATCTCTTGTTGTAAACACACATATACTAAAAAAGTAAAATCCTATGTATAAGCACTTTTTTAAGCGCATAATCGATTTTGTTTTGGCCTTTATTGCTTTATGCATTTTATCGCCGATTTTGATTCCGGTGGTTATCGGGCTGTTGCTCACCGGGGAGCATTATGTCTTTTATTTCCAAAAACGGATTGGTTATAAAAATAAACCTTTCCAAATCTGGAAATTTGCTACCATGTTAAAAAACAGTCCGAATATGGTGGGGGGTCTGCATACGACCAGCCGGGATCCCAGAATACTGCCTATGGGAGGAATTCTGCGCAAATCAAAAATCAATGAATTACCCCAGTTAATCAACATCTTGAAAGGGGATATGAGCATTGTGGGGCCACGCCCCCTGGTCGATAAAACCTTTGCCCCATATTCCGATGAGGTGAAAGCCCATATTTACAATGTAAAACCCGGCTTAACAGGTATTGGTTCCATCGTTTTCAGGGATGAAGAGCGTCTGCTTTCCAAAACAAGCATGAACATTGATGATTTTTATGCACTGCATATTTCACCCTATAAGGGCGCTTTGGAACTTTGGTACCAGCAAAAACTGTCGTTTTATACCGATATGATGCTGATTTTTTTAACCGCATGGGTGATTGTCTCCCCGGGGAGCGACCTGGTGTACCGGGTTTTTAAGGATTTGCCCAAACGGCCTGCCGAATTAAACTAAGATACACGATGAAAAACCCGATCATTCTCATTTTTCTGTTGGTTGCTGGCTCTTTATCTGCCAATAACCTGCAAATCAGCAATCCGGCTGTTGATCCCGACCGGGGTACGCTTTCGTTCTCCCTCTCCTGGGAAAACAGTTGGCACATGGAAACCGAACCCGGGAACTGGGATGCTATATGGGTATTCATCAAAAGCCAATCGTGCGACAAGCCGGCATGGGAACACGCAAAAGTGAGCGCCCTGGCGGTCGACCATTCGGTAAGCGGCGATCTCCTGCAGGTCGATGCAGTGAACGACAGCATGGGGGTGTTTATCCGGAGAAGCCGCACGGGATTTGGCCCGGTCGCGTCGGAAACCGTGAACCTAAAAATGGTTTCCGGGGTCAACCTTACCGATAACTACCAGATTTTTGGCATCGAAATGGTATGCATACCCGAAGGGGAGTATTTTCTGGGAGATGGCACCAAAGGATTCAACGAGTGGTCGTTCGGAAGTAATCTGCCCCCCCACGAGGCGGTCCGGATTACAGCAGCCCTGCAGGAAGCAGGTATCGGCAGCAATGCCGAAATTTTCCCAAACGCCCAGGCAAACGGGGTAAAAGGCGGTGTGTTGCCCCCCACTTTTCCATTGGGCTATTCGCGTTTTTACGTTATGAAATACGAGATTAGCCAGGCGCAATATACGGCCTTTCTGAATACCCTCACCTTTGCCCAGCAGGTAAACCGCACGGCCAGTTCCCCTTCGGCAGCAAAAGGCACTCCGGCCATCTCGTATACCCCCCCGGAGCACAACCGAAACGCCATACGTATTCAAATCCCGGGTATTGCCAATAACGAACCGGCCCTGTATGCCTGCGATCTGAATGGGAACGGAATTTTCAATGAGTTCGACGACGGACAAAACATTGCCTGCAACTACCTAAGCTGGATCGACTTGATAGCCTACCTCGACTGGGCAGCCCTTCGACCCATGACCGAATTCGAGTTTGAAAAAATTTGCCGTGGCGAAGCGGCCGTGACCCTGGCGGGGGAATATGCCTGGGGAAACACCGAAATAACCCAGGCTACATCGGCAAACCTGGATTTCGCGGGCACACCCGATGAGATTTCAAGGGCTGGCGGCAACGGACTGTGCGCCTACGGGGCCGAGAGTTTTGAACAGGGCCCCCTGCGTTGTGGCTTTGCGGCAGGCACCCAGACCAACCGGCAACAAGCCGGCGCCGGTTTCTATGGCGTTATGGACATGTCGGGCAACGTAGCCGAACAATGCGTGGGTGGACATAAATTTGATTACTCGGGCTTTACATCGGAAAACGGCAACGGCCAACTCACAACAAAAGGCGCTGCCGACACCCGGGGATGGCCGGCTAAGGGCGGAGGCCAGTTTGGCGGGATCATTCGCGGGGGAAACTGGCACAGCAGCCATACCACCTACCTGAAAGTGAGCGACCGGTCGTTCCTGGAACTGAACCACAACCAGGGACGCGATAACCGGATTGGCGGAAGGGGCGTGCGAAGCTGGTAAAAAATGGAACCGCAGAGACACGAAGGCACGAAGACACGAAGACACGAAGGCACGAAGGCACGAAGACACGAAGACACTAAGGCACTAAGGCACTAAGGCACTAAGGCACTAAGGCACGAAGCCACGAAGACACGAAGACACGAAGACACGAAGACACGAAGACACGAAGGCACTAAGGCACTAAGGCACGAAGGCACGAAAGCACGAAAGCACGAAAGCACGAAGGCATAAAGGCACGAAGGTACGAAGATGCGAGGAAATTAGGGAGCAGAGGTGGAAGTGCGTGCGGTTTTGGGAAACATAAGAGATTTTCCGGGTGCGATTTCATACCGGTGCCTGATGAAAGAGGATTTCATTGAAACAGGGTACAAGCCTGAGAGTAACTTATTCAAACGCGCACCCCTTAAAGCAGCGAAGAATGTTCAGGAAGGGACCGTTGTCAACTATGCATCGATACGAATGAAAACCATGTCCAAAACATTGTCTATCCTTTTGTTTTTCGTTTTGTTTGTGTGCAGCGCAGGATATTCATATGGCAAAAGCACACGGGGTACAAAGGCTGCACAGGCAAAACCTGCAACGTCATCATCCACAACAGCGCCAGCGTATTCCGGCGGAGGCTCCGACGGATTTGATCACATCCAGCTCATTCAAAAAGCCTGTTTGGGGAATCAATCCGACCTGGTTTTCAAGGGAGGGAGCGCCGACGGGCATGGCTGGGGTATCCTGCAGCAGTCCATCTGTGCCGGCTCCTATCTGCCCTCGGGATTCCTGCTCTCGTGGCAGGCCCAGTATTCGAACGGAAAAGTCAATCTGGAATGGGCGTTTGCTTCGGAAACCAACAACGATTATTACGAAATACAGTGCAGCGCCAACGATACGCTCTGGCAGGACATCGTCCGCATACCAGCCTCTGGAAAGGTCAGGCAACGGAAAGAATACGCGTATACACATCATCAACCGCTGGAGGGAATCTCCTGGTACCGGCTGAAAATGGCCGATCGGGACGGTTCGCTTTCTTATTCCGATCCTGTAGAGGTGGGTTGCGAAAAAGGGAAGGCCTTCCTGTTGTTTCTTCATCCCAATCCGGCTGACAACTCGTTTTCCCTATGGGGATGGGAGGAAAAAGAAGCTACATTGAGCATGTACAATCTTATGGGCGGGAAAATGATGCAACAAGACCTGAAAAACCCGGTTGAAGAAATCCAGCCGGGGCATCTTCCGGAAGGTGTATATCTGGTAAGCGTTACCTGCGGATCTGAATCGGTATGTAAGAAACTCCTGATAAAACATTAGCAAAATAAGCGCCGGTTAGCGATTCCATCCAAAATTTTTAGGGTCAGCTGCTAATAACAGAATTCGACCAAAGTGTCATTCCGACGACGCAGGAGGAGGAATCTACTCGCATTACAGGGATTCCTCGTCGCTACGCTTCCCTTACAATGACGTTCTGTTAAGTTTTTAAACATCATGCTATTATATCTTGTAGTTTAAAACCATAAAACAAACATACGTCATTAAATTATTTTTCCCGAAACCGGGATGGGGACTCGGAATGACACGCTTTTCGTTGGGATTCCTCGTCGCTACGCTTCCCTCGGAATGACACCTTTTTCGAAGGGATTCCTCGTCTCGCGATTTATCAGGATTCCCTCGGAATGACACCCGGGCCGAAAACGGTCATACGCAACGTTGCGAAGCCTGTCTGTCCATAGTCTGGCAATTTAATCGCATTCCATTTTACCCATAAAACATTGAAAACAAAGTTCATTCCATACCCCAGGTGGTACATCATCGTACTGTTTGCCCTGCTATTTTCGGAAGCATACGGTCAGACGATCTCCCTGGGGGCGCCCCTGTTGAACGATTTGTACCGAAGGGAACAACTCCTGGGGAATGTGGGGATCGATAATTCCTTCATGGCCCGGCCGCTTTTTCTGCCGGAAACGGAAGACAAAGGATGCTTTTTGAACAATCCGGCAATCCGGAGCATTTTGTACGACTCCCTGTCGTTTGGAAAAATCTTCTTTCCCAATAACAAGGGAGGGATTGCCTTGCTGCCCTTTACCTGGAAAAGCCAATACACTACCGATCATCCCGAAGGGATCAACGATGGGCTGATGATCCCTGCCCGGGGCTACCAGACCCTGGTTACAGGAGGCTTTTATGCCCGGTACGGGTGGCTGAGCATTCAGTTCCAGCCCGAATATGTCTGGGCCGAAAACCGCTCGTTTGATGGTTTTGCCGATGAACATCCCAACAATATCTGGAGAAGTTATTACAGTTCCTTCCTCCGGAACATCGATATCCCCGAACGCTTTGGCGACGAAGCGTACCAGCGTTTCTCCCTGGGGCAGAGCAGCATCCGGTTAACGGCCGGGCCTGTCTCACTGGGCCTCTCGAACGAGAACCTCTGGTGGGGACCGGGCATGCAGAATGCTTTGCTAATGACAAACAATGCGCCTGGCTTTTTGCACTTAACGCTCAACACAGTCAGGCCAATTAAAACGATTATAGGCTCCTTTGAAGGACAACTGATTGCCGGGCGGCTGGAAAAATCGGGTTTTCCCAACATCGATACCCTCCGGCTGGCCCTGCACGGGGTGAAGTACGTTCCCAAACCCGACGACTGGCGCTACATCAATGGCCTGGTCATCAGTTATCAGCCCCGCTGGCTTCCGGGTTTGTTTCTGGGAGCATCCCGGGCTTTTATCAATTACCGTAAATCGATGGGTGAAAATATATTAAATTATCTGCCCGTGATCTTGCCAATTACAAAAAGAGAGATTAGCGAGTCGGAAGAATGGCAGGGTAGCGACGACCAACTTGCTTCTGTTTTCTTGCGTTTAGTTGCACCCAAGGATCACCTTGAGGTTTGGATGGAATACGGAAG
>DAIMEA010000313.1:0-5245 GCA_036725585.1 Prolixibacteraceae bacterium
AGTATACATTCCCGTTTGGATAGGTTTCTTTACCGCCAACGGATGAGACATTGACAATGTGTCCCGACCTGTTTTCGACCATGATTTTCGAAACGAAGTAGGTAACATTAAGGATTCCTTTGATGTTCGTGTCGATCATTTTATCCCAATCGGCAAAATCACCCTCATGGATGGGTTCAAAACCCGATGCCAGACCCGCATTGTTGATCAACACGGATATCCTTTTCCAGTTTTCGGGTAGTGTATCGAATGCTTTTTTAACCGATTCCCGGTCGCGGACATCAAAACAAAGCGGAAAAACCCGATCGGGATCCGTAGCCCCAATCGATTCCGTTACTTCTTTCAGTAAGTCATCCCTACGCCCCGTAATAATCACACGAAAACCGTTTTTAGCCAATAAAAGCGCTGTGTCTTTTCCAATACCGGAGGTAGCTCCGGTAATCATTGCAATGGTATGCATCAATTTTTTTCTGGCAAAGGTAACGATAAGGGGGAAAAGGTGCATGCTGTACGTGAAGAATTTGCCGGATGGAGAAGGTTCAACCAAATTCAATTCCGCTAATTATTGCCGTTGTTATCCTTTGCTGTTGCCTTAAGGCAACAGCAAAGGATAGCAAGAGCAAAAGACTTCGAGAATCAATTTTTCGACGAAACCTTCTTGATTGACCGATGCATTCGTTATTTTTGTATTTTAAAAACCAAAGCTTATGGAACAGGTAAATCCATCAGAAAAATTTGATATCAATCAAATACCCGAGCCCGAGAACATCAGTGAAGTAATCGATCAGCTAATGGTCAATCCAAACCTGACTCCCTTAAATTATTTCAATGACTTTACCGAATTCGCCGCTACGTCAAAAGAATTATCGGGTGTCGATATCGATGAAAGTGGAATTTTCGATCTGGACGATGGGTTGAAGTATATGTCGATGACTATCCATGCCATGCATCACCATCTCGAAAACAACCCACAAAAAGCCGCTGAAATTCTCGTTTCCAGAGCTGCACGAAAGATGGTATGCCAGGGAGGAATACCCAGGGCAATTACGGCTTTGTTGTATCACATCAATTTGGGCGATCCCAATGGACAATATATTGCTACCGGAATTAAACAAGGCTTGGAAAATGCTGCGTCTGTTTATGGCTTAACTATTTCGGACAAAAAAATTCGTTTCGATTATTTTGGTGAACATGGATCACAGGCGCCTACCCTGATTGTTAACCTGGCCGGCACTCTGCCGGGAACAGAACTCCTTAGATCGAAACCAATGAGCCAGAGTTTTAAGAAGAAAGGGAACATGATATACCTGATTGGCAAAGTATCCGAGGATATAGCCACCTCCGATTACCTTGAATTTTATCATGGCATTGCCGATTCGCCCCTTCCGGCTTTTGATCTGGAATTTGAAGCCCGATTGCTACAAGTTGTTTCTTCCCTCATTGAGAAAAAATTAGTTGAAAGTGCAGGCCCTGTTGCAAAAGGAGGAATATTTTTCAGTCTTTTACGAGCCTGCTGGCTCAACGGACTGGGCTTTGATATTACAACAGCAGCCGAGACCCGTACCGATGCCTTCCTCTTTGGCGAATCGATGGGGCGTATCATTGTAGGAGTTTCCCCCGAAAAGGAAGACGATTTTGTTGATTTTATGTACGATTCGAAAGTGCCGTTCTTTACTCTGGGGCATGTAACAAAAGGTGAAATTCGTATCGACGATCAATCGTTTGGTTTTATTGATAAAATGACGGAGTCCTTATAATGTGAAAACAACCCCAGGTCTGTATGATAAAAGAAATTTGTCTCCGAAAGAAGAAGTACGGGGAATGTTTGACCGCATTGCTCCCAAGTACGACTTTCTTAACCATTTCCTATCGTTTGGTGTCGACCGTGCCTGGAGAAAAAGACTCATACGGGAGCTGAAAAAGTATCATCCCGAAAACGTTCTGGATCTTGCCACGGGAACGGCCGATCTTGCAATAATGGCAGCTAAGGCGGAAATACCGTTCATTGTCGGAATCGACATTTCGGAACAAATGCTGCAAATCGGGAATGAAAAAATTCGAAACACGAGAAGAGAAAGCCAGGTGAAACTTTATCTGGCCGATGCAGAAAGTATCCCTTTCGCCGATGAACATTTTGATGCAGCCATGGTGGCTTTTGGAATTCGTAACTTCGAAAACCTTGATGCGGGATTAAAAGAAATTCTCCGGGTTTTAAACCATGGTGCTCCGGTATTGCTTCTTGAATTTTCGAAACCCGAAATTTTCCCCGTGAAGCAACTTTACCACTTTTATTCCCGATATCTGCTGCCTCTTATCGGGAGCATGGTTTCGCGCGATTTTAAGGCATATCGCTATTTACCTGAATCGATACGTCGTTTTCCCTCGGGAAACGATTTTTTGGCTGTTTTTTCGGATGCGGGATTCATTCATTGTCGCCAGAAAAGGCTTAGTTTTGGAATTGCCACTCTTTATACGGGTATAAAACCTGGTATACAGGAACAATAAAAAGGAAAACTTTCTGTTTGATTGACTATATGGGAAAAAAGATACAAAATTGGACTTTGCTTTTTTTGCTGCTCTTATCAACGGGGAGTTTGCATGCCCAATGGTTTTCCATACCCAATTTGACGACCTTTGATGACCGAACCATCCACTTTGGTTTTACTCTGGGAATTAATACGCTCGATTATAGTTTTTCGCATTTTAATACCTTGAACGACAATCCGGCTTTCAGCATCGACAGTGTAAAGACGGATTACCGGTTTGAGCTCGATTCGGCAGGGAGAATGTTACGGGCCGATATCGCCCAGTTAACACCCGGATTCACCGTTGGCATTGTTAGCAATTTGCGCTTAAGTGAGTACTTCGACTTGCGCTTCGTTCCCGGTTTATCGTTTGGAGATCGCAAAATCGTGTACAATGTGCCCATTCACGATATCAATCAACCGGGAACCTTAAAGGAATACATCATCCGGTCGACCTTTATCGATTTTCCTTTGTACATCAAATATAAATCAAAACGGATTATCAACCATCGGCCCTACATGTTGGCCGGCCTTGCTTTCCGGCTGGATATTTCCAAATCGGCCAACGAAGAATTACTCCAAATCAAAAAGCATGGATTTTTCTTCGAAGCCGGCATGGGCTGGGATCTATATTTGCAATTTTTTCGTCTTTCGACCGAAGTGAAATACAGCATCGGATTGGGCAATGTGCTTTCCTCCCAGTATCCCCAGGCTCCGCAGCAGCAGTATTACCAGATGGCATTAAAGAACCTTTACGCACAGATGCTTACCCTGAGTTTTCATTTTGAGTAAACCCCTTTCTCTTTTTTGTGTTATTATTAAAAGTCTCATTGTTTGAAGCAACTTGTTTCCATAAGTGTTTTACCCTGGCAGGTTATGGACGAATCCTTCCTGAAATCGGAAATTTCCTCTTACCTGAAAATCCCCGAAGAAAAGATTACCCTTTTTCGCATCATCCGCAAGTCGGTCGATGCCCGAAACCGCAATGTGCGGTTTAATCTGGGAATTGAAGTCTTTGTCGATGAACTGCCCGAACCCGATCCCGTTTCTTTCCGGTATGATTGGGTGGGGAATAAGCCCGAAGTTGCGATCGTAGGAACCGGTCCTGCCGGCTTGTTTGCCGCCCTTCGATTGATCGAAATGGGAATTAAACCAGTGCTTTTCGAACGGGGCAGGGATGTTCATAACCGGAAGCGGGACATTGCAGCTATTCACCGGAACGAAGGGATCAATCCCGATTCGAATTACGGTTTTGGCGAAGGGGGCGCCGGAACTTTTTCCGACGGGAAATTATATACCCGGTCGAAAAAGAAGGGCGATGTTAACCGTATTTTGCATATTCTTCATGCCCATGGCGCCCAGGCCGATATTTTGATCGAAGCCCATTCGCATATCGGGACCAATGTGCTCCCCCGCGTTATTGAGCGGATTCGGCAAACAATTGAAACGGCTGGGGGTGAAATCCATTTTCAATCGCGGGTAACGGAATTTATCACCGAAGCGGAAAGGTTAAAAGGGATCCGTTTATCCGATGGCTCAAAGATTGACACGCAGGCGCTTATTTTGGCAACCGGGCATTCGGCCCGCGATGTTTATCATCAGTTACGGCAAGCCGGAATCCATCTCGAAGCCAAAAATTTCGCCGTGGGGGTTCGTGTCGAACATCCACAGGCATTGATCGATTCTATTCAGTATCACCGCTCCGACCGGGGACAGTACCTTCCGGCCGCAACGTACAGTTTTACCGAACAGGTGGATGGACGCGGCGTATACTCCTTCTGCATGTGCCCGGGCGGGATCATCGTCCCGGCAGCCACCGCTCCGGGGCAGATGGTGGTGAACGGAATGTCGCCCTCGGGGCGAAACGGAAAATTTGCCAACTCGGGCATGGTGGTTGAAGTACGCATCGATGATCTGAAAAAATATGGACATCACAGGGAGATGGCTGGTTTAAAATTTCAGGAGGATTTGGAGAAACGAAGTTTCCAGATGGCCGGAGAATCTTACCTTGCCCCGGCACAACGGCTGCCCGATTTTGTCGATGGCAGGCTGTCGCAAACCCTTCCTGCCGGTTCGTATCGTCCCGGTACGACTCCTTCCGGGCTTCACCAATGGTTACCCGATGAGATCAGGGGTCGTTTACAACAGGGATTTTTGCAGATGGGACGGAAAGCCCGGGGCTTTTTGACCAACGAGGCCGTTCTTTTGGCTGTCGAATCCCGTACTTCGTCCCCGATCCGCATCCCAAGGGATGACGAAACGTTTGAACACGTGAAGGTGAAGCGTTTGTTCCCTTGTGGCGAAGGAGCGGGATATTCCGGGGGTATCGTTTCTTCCGCGATCGACGGGGAGCGATGTGCCGAGAAAGTTGCGGCGCTTATTTCAGGGCATTCCTTCTGAATTCGGAACAGACAATGGCAGCTGCCACCGATACATTCAACGATTCGACCGACAGTCGGCCCGTTGCGTGGGAAGGAATCATGAGTTTCCGATCGATCAGTTTTTCTGTTTCCTGCGAGATTCCTTTGCCCTCGTTCCCGAAAACAATCATTCCTTTCGAGGTTAACGAACTGCCGTAAATATTTTCCCCTTCCAAAAAGGTTCCGTAAATGGGGATCCCCTGTTCCTTCTTTTCCGAAAGAAAGGGGATGAGATCGGTGTAAAAAACCGAAACATGGGCAAGAGCGCCCATGCTGGCCTGAACAACTTTCGGATTATAG
>DAIMEA010000314.1:0-5219 GCA_036725585.1 Prolixibacteraceae bacterium
TGATGCCCATGGCCTGAAGGGTTGTGGCCAGAGTTGCCGCCCGTGCCCGGGTCGTATCGGCGTTGTTGCATTCGCCCAAATATTGTGCGGATACACTTGTCGGAAAACCATACGAAGCTTTCAACCGATCGACCACACCACCTTCCTGGTCGATGGCAACCAACAACTTTTCCCTACTGTGGGTTTTCAGCTCTTTAATCAGGGTATACAATTGCCCGGGCGAATCAATATTGCGGGGTCTCGACTGGCTGGGTCCGTCCTTTTCGTAAAGGATCACACCGCCCAGGTTGTAGTCCTCCAAATCGCGCACTATGTGCTCCGATTCTTTAATTTCCGTTCCCCGGAACCCAACAAGCAGCATTTGTCCAATTTGCTCCTCCAAAGTTGGATTTACCGGATCGTCCTTTTCGCACGAGAGGAAAAATACGGAAAAGGAAAACAAAATAAGGGCAGCAATGATGCGAACCTTGTTCATTGAATTTTTTTATCGGTAAAAATAGAGGAAAGCCGTTAAAATCACGAAGCTTTTTTTCGATTTGTTCGCCCATTGAATTGTCCAGATTGAATTGCCTCCTGCCTTAACCGGAGAAATATAGGAATCTGCCAGAAAAGAGAAAATTGAGCATTCCGTTTGGGAATCAAGCCAATGACCATCTGTCCTCCCAAAAAAGTCATCGTTTGGAAAAATGATTCCGGAATTACCCTTTCTGCCATTCGTTTTTTTTATCTTCGGGGCATGGCGGCAAAAAGGAAAAAAGCAGGCATTCCCCTGCAAGTGGTGAAACTGGAAGAGGATAATTACCACATCCTCATTGAGACGGTAATGGGAAACGGCGACCGCTGCAAATGGGTGGTCGACACCGGGGCATCCAAAACCGTTTTTGATTTCAACCGTAAGGAGCACTTTACCGAACTTCCCGAAATGCTCACCGAAATTCAATCGGCCGGTATCTCCGAAGGGCCTATCGATACCCGGGTCGGGATGCTATGCCCCCTCATTTTTGCCGGACATTCGATCGAAAGTATGATCGTGGCCCTTATCGATCTCTCGCATATCAACAAACTGTACGATCGTTATACCCAAGAAAGCATTGCCGGATTAATCGGAAGCGATTTTCTGATAAAATATGATGCAGTTATTGATTTTTCCCAAAAAAAGTTATTCTTAAACCTTTGAATATCCTGTACAATGTTTTGGAGAAAACTGTTCAAATTCATGGTTCTGCTCATTGGCATTCTTCTCGCGAACCTGCTTACAATATGGATTGATAATTATATGCTTACCTATCGGTGGAAATTCCCGCCCCATGTATTCACCTGGATTGGAATGGCCGTTGTCGTTGTGTTATATTACCCCTTGTTCACCCATATTGACCGCTGGGCAACAAAAGCCGGTGATAAATTTCTGAAAGCCGGGAAAAAAATGGCAGGACGCGAAATTGGCTCCATTCTGGCTTTTGTGGCGGCTTTGCTCGTTTTGTACTTTTTTTACGGCAGAGAATGGTTCGATGCCAACGTGTTTTCGGATTTTTTCCAATCATTAAAGCCCTAAGATTCATTCTTCGTACATCATTTTCCGGGTCATACCCCCATCAACCACCAGTTGAGCACCTGTAATGAAACGATTCTCCGGATTGGACAGGAAAAGACAAGCGCGGGCAATATCGTCGGGTTTCCCCACCCTTCCCGAAAAATGCTGGCGATGATCCCGATCCGTAAGGCGGGAATAATCCGCTGTTTCGATCCATCCGGGCAATACGGCATTCACCGTGATTTTCAATGTTGAGAAAGATGCTGCCAGAGCATGGGTAAGGGAAAGAATTCCGCCCTTCGAAGCAGCATAGGCTTCGCTGCCGGGTTCCGACATCAGCGCCCGGGTGGAAGCGATATTCACAATGGAACCGCCCTGTTCTTTCATATATTTTGCAGCTTCCCGTGAGGCAAAAAACACGCCCTTCAGGTTGGTGTCCAAAACACGGTCCCAATTTTCCTCGCTCAGCGACAGGGGATCTTGAAATTCCGAAAGGCCGGCATTATTGATCAATACATCGATTTCTCCAAAACGAGCAACTGTTTCCCGCATCAGGTTTTCCAGGTCGCCTACCTTCGACACATCGGTTTGGATAAACACAGCGCGCCCTTTCGTGCTTGTGATTTCTTTGGCAGTTTTTTCCCCGCTTACCGGATCCTTTTCGGCAATAACTACCCGATAGTCCTCCTGTGCAAATACCCGGGCAATCGTTTTTCCGATTCCCTTTCCGGCTCCGGTAATGACAACCACATTCTCTTTCATACAAAAATTTTACGTAAAAATAATGCATTTCTATTGGGGGAGATACGAAAAAAAAAGAGAAAAGATGAAAAGGAAGGCAAGGCCGTTTCGCCAACCTTCGATAAAAAATTATCTTTGTTTCCACCAGAAAAATAATGAGCCAGGGAAATAAATACGTCGAGACTCCGCTGATGAAGCAGTATTATGCCATCAAGGAGAAACATCCGGATGCTTTGTTGCTCTTCCGTGTGGGCGATTTTTATGAAACCTTTGGCGAAGACGCCATTAAAACTTCCGGTATTCTTGGAATTACCCTTACACGGCGGGCTAACGGTGCCGCCAGTTTTGTCGAACTGGCCGGTTTCCCCTATCACGCCCTCGACACCTATCTTCCCAAACTGGTCAGGGCAGGCCAGCGTGTTGCGGTTTGCGAACAACTGGAAGACCCCAAACTGACCAAAAAAATTGTTAAACGGGGAATTACCGAACTCGTCACCCCGGGCGTATCGATCAACGACACCATTCTGAACCACCAGGAAAACAATTTTCTGGCATCGGTCCATTTCGACCGGAAAATGGCCGGGGTTGCCTTTCTCGACATTTCGACAGGCGAATTCCTTACCGGCGAGGGAACCTTCGAGTATGTCGACAAACTTCTGAACTCGTTTCAACCCAAGGAAGTACTCTATCAACGGGGAAAAAACGAAGAGTTTCACCAGTACTTCGGGCACAAATTCTACACCTTCACCCTCGATGACTGGGTCTATACTTCGGATGCCGCCACCGACCGGCTGCACCGTCATTTCGAGGTTAAATCGCTGAAAGGTTTCGGGGTCCAGCGAATGGAATACGGGGTGATGGCCGCCGGGGCTATCCTGCATTACCTCGACATTACCCAGCACCATCATATCAAACACATATCCAACCTGGCCCGCATCGAAGAGGAACGCTTTGTGTGGCTCGACCGCTTCACCATCCGGAACCTTGAATTGCTGAGCCCCCTGAACGAAGGGGCAAAAACCCTCATCGGGGTGCTCGACAAAACCCTGACACCCATGGGGGCCCGCATGCTGCGGCGATGGATCTCGTTTCCCCTGAAAAATACAGAGTCTATCAACAACCGGCTCAACGCGGTTGCCAGCCTGGTTGCCCACCCCGAACTGAAAGAAAAAATCGAAGACAACCTTCGTGAAATCGGCGACCTGGAACGGATAATCTCCAAAGTGGCCGTTCAGCGAATCACTCCCCGGGAAGTGGTACAACTGAAGATATCCCTTCAGGCCATCGCCCCCATTCGGGAGCTTTGTGAACAATCGGGGAACAAAACCCTGCAAAATTTTGCCGAACAGCTTAATCCCTGCCGCTCGGTTTCCGAACGGATCGAACACGAATTGTATCCCGATCCTCCTTCCCAAATCATCCGGGGAAACACCATTGCCCCCGGCGTGAACAGTGAACTGGACGAACTGCGGGAAATCAAACAAAACGGGAAGACCTACCTGCTGAAAATGCAGGAACGGGAGATTGAACGAACAGGAATATCTTCCCTGAAAATCAGCTTCAACAATGTTTTCGGGTATTACATCGAAGTGCGGAACACCCATAAGGATAAAGTTCCGGCCGAATGGATCCGTAAACAAACCCTTGTGAGCGCCGAACGATACATTACCGAGGAACTGAAAAGTTACGAAGAAAAAATCCTGGGGGCCGAAGAACGGATCCTGGCCATTGAGCAAAGCCTTTTTAACGAACTGGTTAATGCCCTTACAGAATACATACAGGCCATCCAACTCAATGCTTCGGTCCTTTCCCAAATCGATTGCCTGCGTTCCTTTGCCACAGCCGCTGTCGAAAATAAGTACATCCGGCCCGAGGTAAACGATTCATCGACGATCGATATCCGGGAAGGCCGTCATCCGGTGATTGAACAACAAATGCCCATTGGGGAAAGCTACATACCCAACGATGTCATGCTCGACCGCGACGAACAACAGATCATCATTATTACCGGCCCCAACATGTCGGGAAAATCAGCCTTGCTGCGGCAAACCGCCCTTATCGTTCTTATGGCGCAAATCGGGTGTTTTGTTCCTGCCCGCTCGGCCGAAATCGGCTACGTCGATAAAATATTTACCCGCGTGGGCGCCTCCGACAACATCTCGCTGGGCGAATCGACCTTCATGGTCGAAATGAACGAGGCCGCCAGTATCCTGAACAATTTGTCGGATCGCAGCCTGATTCTCCTCGACGAACTCGGCAGGGGAACCAGCACCTACGACGGGATTTCCATTGCCTGGTCGATTGCCGAATACATTCATGAGCACCCAAAATTCCGGGCCAAAACATTGTTTGCCACCCACTACCACGAACTGAACGAAATGGAACATTCCTTCGGCCGTATCCGGAATTTCAACGTAACCGTAAAAGAAATCGACAACAAAGTGATTTTTCTGCGGAAGCTGGTCCGGGGCGGCAGCAACCACAGCTTTGGTATCCACGTGGCCCGTATGGCGGGTATGCCGAAAAGCCTGGTGAAACGAAGTGAGGAAATTCTCGCTCAACTGGAGGATACCCACCGGAACGACTCCCTTTCGAAACCCCTCGACAGCATCCGAACCGAACGTGAAGGCGTGCAGTTAAGCTTTTTTCAGCTCGACGACCCGGTGCTGAAACAAATACGCGACGAGATTGCCAACCTCGATATCAACCACCTGACCCCGGTTGAAGCCTTGAATAAATTAAATGAAATCAAAAAGATCGCCGGACTGAACGAGCCCGGGAAAAAGAAAGGTTAGCGCCCCGTAAACACCATTTTGACCGCTACATTTTTTTTGAGAATGGAAAATTGTTTTATATTTGCATCCGCTTAAGCCGAAACGTTCAAAAACAACATGCGGGAATAGCTCAGTTGGTAGAGCACGACCTTGCCAAGGTCGGGGTCGCGGGT
>DAIMEA010000315.1:0-5219 GCA_036725585.1 Prolixibacteraceae bacterium
TGTCACCATGGAAGACATCGTTGAAACCCTTTTGGGGCTGGAGATTCTCGACGAGAAAGACACCATCGGCGACATGCAGGACTATGCCCGGAAACGATGGGAAAAACGTCAAACCAAGTATTTCCTGATCGACAAAGCCGACGAGTTGAATGCGACCGGAATGTAAGGATTCTTTGCGGTTTTCCGGTTAACGGGTATCCTGTTTTTCTTCGGGTTACGAAACCAACACTGTACCAATCCAGCGTCTTGCCTGATCCATGAACAGGGTATAGGAATCCGGAGTTCTCCGGTTCAAATAAAACAGAAGCAACCCGACAACACCGAATTTCAACTGTTCCTTCACTCCCACTGTTTGGTTCTCAGTCAGCACATTCGTGTGGATGCAATAGACCCATTCTTCCTCGCAAATCCGATCGAGCGAATGGCTGATTACATCAAGGGTGCTTTGCTTACCCCCAAAATCGCCAACCTTTACCAGATAAAACAATTCAAAAATTCCTGGATACTCGACAAAGTATTGCATATAGGCCAGTACAGTTGCCCTGATTTTTTCCATGCCCCTCGTACTTTTTTTCGTCTGATTCCGAACAAACGCATGGCACTCTTCCTGAAAATCGTGGACACAGAGAAAAATCAAATCATTCACATCTTTGAAATAATGGTACAAAGTAGCATAGGAGTATCCCGCCTGGTCGGCAATGTTTCGCACACTGAGGCTCGTGATGCCCTCCGCTTTCAAAATATCCTTTGTTGCCTGGATAAAATAGTCTTTCATCCGCTTTTCCTGAATTTCTTTGTTTTTCATTTTTAAAAAATTTAACAGTGCAAATATAGTGAACACTGTTAAATATATCAAGGTGTGTTCAAAATAATGTGACAAATATGAAAATTGGATCGTCTTTTGGTTGAGTTCTTAGGGTGAAAACCCTATTTAATTAAAATCGAATCGGGCTGAGGTGCCAAGTATTAATTAGATTCATTATTAGAAATTACGTAGTAAACAGCGGTTATATAAAAATTCCTGACATACGGAATGGATGATATCAATTTCCATGCTCTTCTTGGCTTCAATCCAAATTTTATCTCATAATTTGGATTGACAAGATAAAATGTTTGTTTTTCTGTCCTATAATTCGTTGTTTTCACTATTCTTTCGAATTTCTCTATTGATATCCGGGTATCTTTAATTTCCAATAATGCACATATTTTCCTGTTCGATTCTCCAAAAAATTTCAAAATTGATATATAGAGAACTCTTGGTAATAAGTGAAAATAAGGAAGGATGCACAATAGTTTACTTTCACAAATTTGCTGATGTCCTCCAAAGGGATTTTGCCAAGGTGGAAATCCGAGGAAAATTTTCCCATCGGGTTTTAGAAATCTTTTGATAAAGGGCATAAACCTTTCCTGATCGTGAATATGCTCCAATACATCTTTTGTTAATATGATGTCAAACTTCCCTGTACTTTCTGGATTTACATTATAAATATCGTTTACCAGGAATTCAATTTTCTGAGAATTTGCCTTGCCGTTAATAAATTGGGTTGCATTTTCAATTTTTTCTTTCAACATATCAACGCCAACTATTCGCTTACATCCTGCTTCAAGAAAAGGGACCAGATTTCCTCCTTCGCCACATCCAACCTCAAGGATTGATGTTTGTTCATTAATGGCAACAATCTCTTCTATAAAGGGAATTACATATTTTTGGGTAGTATATCTTTGCTCTTCAAAATACCTTTTCCTGTCACTATGTCTTTTTTGCATAAGGCCTGTCAAATTTTCGACTAAGAATATATGTATATGATCAGCAGACAGTTTCCATGTTATACCTATAATAAGTCTCAAAAATAAAAAAATTTTATCGAATAGTTTGTTAAACGCTCCAATACGTGCCTGTTCAATAGTCTCTTTTATCGCTTGCCAGTTCAACGAAAGTTTGATGTTTTGTAACCCTTTGTTTTCCCCAAAAATTATCGCTCATTTTTGATACATTTGTTCCGTACATAAAAAAACCACGAAAACGAATCAGCCAAAAAAGTATAACCAATAACGCGAACAGGACATGAGCAATTTTATCGTCACCGGATGCGCCGGATTTATCGGGTCCCATCTTACGGAAAGGTTACTGGAAGCGGGTCATGAAGTAACAGGGATTGATAATTTTGATCCCTTCTACGATATTCGCCTGAAAAAAGAAAACCTGAGCAGTTTTGAACATCATCCGCGATTTAGCTTTCTGGAAACCGATCTGGCCGATAAGGAAAAACTCGAAGCGGTATTTCCCGATTCCATTGACATGATTGTGCACCTTGCAGGGAAAGCCGGTGTCCGACCATCGATTGAAGATCCCACCGGATACATCCGGGCAAATATTTTAGCCACGCAAAACATCCTCGATATGATGAAAGACCGGGGCATAAAAAAAATGGCTTTTGCCTCTTCCTCATCGGTTTACGGGAATACCCAAGAAACCCCCTTTTCGGAAAGCATGGATGTATCGAATCCCATTTCGCCCTATGCCGCAACGAAAAAAACCTGCGAACTGATCAACTACACCTACCACCATCTTTATGGACTCGACATCATCAACATGCGGTTTTTCACCGTTTTCGGGCCCAGGCAGCGCCCTGACCTGGCCATCCACAAATTCACGAAACTGATACGCGAAGGCAAAGAAATCCCGATGTTTGGCGATGGTTCAACCGCCCGCGACTACACCTTTATTGAAGACACACTTCAGGGAATTACCGGGGCAATTGATTACCTGTTCCAAAACAAAGGTGTATACGAGATTGTGAACCTGGGAAACAACCACCCTGTGCTTTTGCGCGATATGATTTCCACCATTTATGAGGCCACGGGTGAAAAGCCCAACATAAAACAATTGCCCATGCAACCGGGTGATGTCGACATAACCTATGCCGATATTTCAAAGGCCCAAAAACTTTTCGGGTACCAGCCAAAGTATGATTTTAAGGAAGGGGTAAAGCGTTTTGTGGAGTGGTTCGACAAAATGAAATAAATTCCAAATCAATGTTGTCCGGGGAAATAGAAAAAGAGTGTACAGATTGCTTTTTACCGGACAGTAATGATTCCAAATCACAAATAACAAACTCCAGATTCTTTTCCTTATGTCATGCATCAGTGGACAAGGGAGCTCATTTCTCTTTGGGGGATTGTACATTTCCAATAAAGAGCAAAACCGAACAATGACTCCCTTCCCATTTGAAAGAGAAAATTAGCCTTTATTGGGAAAATTTTACCTTTCGCGAAATAATTCTGCTTCTTTTTCAAAAATTCCAATAAAATATAAGTGGTGAAACCGGTATACTTTGGTCAATAAACCAAAATCTATGAGAATACGAATGAAACCACACACAAAAAAACCGGAAAATGATTTGCTCACAAACACGTTCAGGCCTGGAATAATTTCAATGCTTTTTATTCTTATTTCTGTTTCTGTTTTCGCGCAAAACAAGGTGGATGGTCTGGTCAGGGATACGGAGAACCAACCCCTGGTTGGCGCTACAGTTGTCATTAAAGGAACCACGACCGGAACGGTTACAAACCACAATGGTACGTTCACCTTGAATGTTCCCGACATGAACGACACACTGTCAATTTCGTTTATCGGCTATCTGAAAAAGGAGATTGCCATCAAGGGGAAAAGCAGAATTGAGGCGGTATTGCTTAACGATATAGCCAATCTTGAGGAAGTTGCAGTTATTGGTTATGGCACACAGAAAAAGAAGGACATGACCGGGGCCATTTCAACCATCGATAACGAAAGGCTGAACGATATCCCTGCAACAAACCTGACCGGAGCCCTGCAGGGATCCGTTGCCGGGCTGAGTATCAATACAGCCTTTGGAACACCCGGGAAAGGCTCGGACATTCTGATACGGGGAATAAAATCGTTAAACGCTTCGAATAATCCGTTGATTGTTATCGATGGTATTCCGGGTGGTTCGCTCGATGATATCCATCCAGGCGATATCGAGAAAATACAAGTATTGAAAGATGCCTCTGCCACATCAATTTATGGGTCCAGGGCATCGGCAGGCGTAATTATCGTAAGCACCAAAAGTGGAAAATCGGGCAAACTGTCCGTCAATTATAACGGCTACTATGGCTATTCGTATGTGGCAAACAAGGTTGATGTTTTATCGGCTGAAGAATACGTGGCCAAGAAAAGGGAAATTTATCGCATGGAAAACTCTTCATTGCGATATAAAACTTTTATGAGTTACGACAGTTCTCTTACAATTCCTATTGAAAACATATTGACGGGGAATGAACTCGAAATGTACAACATGGGTAAATCGTATAACTGGCTTGACGAGATCACACAGGATGCTCAGATACAAAGCCATAACCTGACATTATCGGGAGGTGATGAAAAAACGCAATACTTCTTCTCGGCCAGCACGGTTGATCAAACAGGTGTAATACGTAATTCCGGATTCAGCCGGAATACGGTCCGTGCCAATATCTCCAGCCAATTTACCGATTGGATCAAGATCGGGACGAATATCATGTTTTCAAGATCGATACAGGATCAGATACCCGATGGGATATTCATATATACTTACCAGTTAAGTCCTTTAGGAAAAAAATATGAAGACGAGGAGAATCCTGGTGGTGACTATACCCTTTATCCAATGTATCCCGATGAATATATTGCCAACCCATTTACGGAAATTGAAATCATCGACAGAAATCAGCGGGACAAATTTTTAAACAGTACGTTTATCGAAATATCCCCAATCGAAGGATTATCCTACAAGTTTACGGTTAATACCGTACTTGATAATTTCAAGAATAATCATTTTGTGCCGTTGAATACACGACAGGTGCTGGCATTTGATAAAGCAGAGAATGCCTCAATATCTTACGAGGACAGGACAACAATCAACCTGGAAAATTTATTGATTTATAATAAAAAAATTGGCAAACATGCATTCACAGGGACATTTGTATTTTCGACCGAGGAATATCAAAGAAATGGCCTTTGGGCTTATGGACGCAATTTTGGCAGCGATTATTACCAATGGACCGCACTTCAGTATGGCCAGGTCGACTTTAGAGATCTTTCCAGCTTTGAGGAAAAATCCTACCTGGTTTCATACATTGGCAGGCTGAATTACAATTACAACAGCAAATATCTGGTTCAGTTATCGTTGCGCGACGACCAGTCCTCAAAATTCAGTAAAGAA
>DAIMEA010000316.1:0-5193 GCA_036725585.1 Prolixibacteraceae bacterium
CTGAACCGTCTGCTTCTTCGGGCCAGGGCGATTGATCATTGTATTGTACCGAGTCGATCACATTCATTTCATTATCAAACAGAATGATGAATTCTCCGGCATTATTCAGGGCAAAATTAAAATTGCCCTTGCAGCCGGCATCGGCAATGCATTGTTGAAATTTTGAAGTATCCTGGCAAATGACCATATATGCATGGGCATTTATGATTGTTATTGATGGAAACGTGTACTGCGCACCACTGTTTTCATCAAACAGCAACCAACCCGACAAATCGATGTCCGACTCGGTAGAATTATATAGTTCAATCCAGTCGCCGGTATCGTATTCCGGTGCGGAATGATAGTTTATTTCATTAATAACAACCGATCGGGTTTTTTCCATTTCAAACGGGAAGGCACCCATATCAGACCTTGTCCCATCGGGATCGTCAGGCAGGGACGGATCGCCGGAATTGATACAGGGCGAATTGATTAACAACCTGAAATTCGTCCCGGGATGGGCAAATACCGGAGAAGCGAAAATATTTCCCTCGCCGGCTATAATATCCGTATTCGATAAGGAATATTGGATACGGGCTGATGAAACAGCATCAATAAAAACGGGCGTTTCACGGGAATTGGCAAAAATGCAATTCTTAATCGTAGCGCTTCCTCCTCCGCTCAGAAAGTTCTTCTCAAAACAGGCCACACCCATTGCATTGTTATAAAAGGTATTGCCAATAATTAATCCAAATGCGCCATCATCCTTTATACCAATACCCTGGTAGCAATTCGTAATGACATTGTTTTCGATAATGGCATCGGATGCCTGTCCTATTGAGATACCTTTGTCTGTACAATCGAAAATAAAATTATTTTTAATCCGGATGTTTTTCGATTCTTCACCCAAATCGATTCCGTCACTGTTTATACCGCTAAAACCGTGAATTTTGTTTGCCCGGATTATACCATTGCTTATCTGGTCATAATCAATAGCGTCGGTATCAAAAGCATTGTTCCCTTTTAAGTTACAATTTTCAACCAGGGCATAACCGGCATATTTGGCATTGATCAGGTCGCAGGTTCCGGTTGAATGAAGTTTCGAATTTTTCAGTTCAATGGTCCCGAACTGGGTGAAAATTGGCTGGGTTCGTATTTCTTCTATGGTAATATGGTCAAGTTTCAGAGAGGCGTTGTATGCCGAAATAGCCGCAAAGAATTTGAAAGGATCGTTCCCTTTGGTTGCATTCTGAAGGATTAAGTAATTAATTGTACTGGTATCCGTGCAATTTTCAAAACAAAGGGCTCCCCATTCCCGGGCTTCAGCCACATGATTTTCCGTAATCACCACAGGCTTTTCTTCTGTTCCGTATACATTTAAATTTCCATAGATATAAAAACCCGATTTTTCAGCCATGTAAATAGTAACACCCTCGTTTATCTGCAAGGTAACATTCGGATTTACAATGATATCCCCAGTGGTGTAATAGGGTGAATTTTCTTCGGTAAGCAGGATATCGGACGTAACGGGCGACGTTAAAATACGTGCACCCGACGGAATGAACACCGCTTTTATCAAAACATCTGAACCCGGAATTATTTTTACCTCATTTGCATTTCCGGTGGTTCCGCCTTCCCAATGCGAAAACTGATATCCCACTTCCGGAATTGCTTTCAGGTATACCGGTACACCTGAAAAATATTCGGCACGAAATGTGTCCTTTGTTGCCGGAACATCGTTGATAAAAACACGGCCCGACTTTGCCGGGTGCACTTCAATGCTTAAGTTTACGGTTCCGGAAACATAGAATTCTTTTACTATCTGGCTATAGGCATATTCCGGCCTTTCCCGGGCAAATTCACGCAATTCCTCAACATTGTTATTCCAGTCATCGATGGATTTAATACGGTTATCACTGCTCCATCGGGCAATATGATCCGGCATAGCCCCGCGGATATTATTTTGCAGGCTGTCTATTACCCTGATAATCCGGTCGGGGTTGTACGTAGTATTCACGTGCGTTACATACCGGTGAATAAAGTAATTTTTAAAATACTCATTTTTGATCAGGTTTTTAAAAATCGGATCACCGTGTTTAGCGCCCGAATACGAGTTTTCGATAAAATCGTCCAATAAATTACTCTTCACATTAGCCCTATCAAAACCCCGGTCCATATCAACATTCATCCATTGCCATTTACCCTTATTGGTTTTGTCGCGCCACCATTCGTGGTTGTGCCGCCAACTGGGATTTGCCACATAAATTTCCTGGATCACCCAATCGATATAACTGCCCATATCCATTAATGATTCAATGTATTCGTAGTTGCTTTGAACAGACAGGTCGTTATTAACCATAAACCGGACCATTTCAACGTATTCAGAACTGTCCCCTGATTCTATATATAAACCGAAGTGATGATAATCGTCGTATCCATATCGTAAATGATCGATATTGTTAGATGCCACATGATAATTCGACACAAAGTATTGTTCGTCGTATTTGTCCCGTACATTAATTATTCCCCAGTATGCACCATTAATAAAAAGTACGGCGGGCTGATAACTTTGAACCGCATTCTTCATCTGCCCCTGTGTAATATATTGCAGCAAAGGATCACGAAAGAAAGTCCCTTCCCAGTCATCGCCTGCATTTCTCAAATTAAGCTTGGTGAACGTGCCGATATTTTTTTCTTTAAAGAGTTGAAAATTGATCGATTCATCGCCATATTTCCCGTCGAGGTATATCGAAAAAGGTTTCTGGGCATAACCCCAGATATTTAAACCCGCGATTCTTGAACCGGCATTTACGGTGAAGCTTTTCTTTCCGTCCCACTCGAAATATTCCAACGTAATGGGTATTTCCTTCATTTTTAAAATATTCGTGTAAATACCTTTTTTGCTGTCAAATAAATAGGTTGGATTTGTGGAATATGATATAACCGGCAGATCAAAAGTTTCTTCATTAATAAAAAAGGTTTGTGTACTAACTTTTCCGGGGAGTTTTCCATTTTCAAATACCCGGGCCTTGATCACGCTTGTTTGATTAACCCAAACGGGTTGTGAATAGAGGTTTGACCTTTTTGTCGGAATGGATCCGTCGGTTGAATAATATATTTGAGCTGAATTTGAATTTACGGATAAGGAAACTGTCTGCCCCGACGGGTAACTTTTTCCTTCCGGGGAAATCACGGGTGTTTCGGCATAAACCAGCGCAGTTAGACCTTCGGTGTTATTGGGAGCATCGGGCGTGGGTTCACCAAAATAAAACCAGTTGGCTCCTCCATCCGGTTTTCGTCCGTAGGATACATCGTAGAGTTGCGGACCGTATTTGACATAATCAATTCGTATGCCCTGTGGATTGTATAGCGCTATTTCTTCACCGTCCTTGCTTAATTTGAAATTTGTATGGTAGGATTTTACAGTTACTTCATCAAAAGTAAAGGGGCGGATGTAGGTATCACCGGGAAATAAATTCGTACCATCTGCCCAGAGAAAAAGAAAATTGGTTGCCTCAATAATGGTTCCTGCCGGAAAAACCCATTGTACAGCGCCATCAATATTGTCTTTAAGATAATACCCGCCTAAATCGACATTCCTGTTGCTGGCGTTATAAATCTCAATCCAGTCGACAAAATCGCCTGATTCAATCAAATCTTCTTTGTTCGTGACATTGGATGCTAAAAATTCATTAATGAAAATATTCTGCGATTTTAAAACAACAGAAAACAGCATCATGCATAAAGCCAGAAGTATTTTCTTATTTTCTGAAAACATATTCATTAAACAACTGATTGTAATATGTTTAAGGTTGATTATTATCCATGATTTACAGAACAGGCAATCGTGATAAAAATTGCGATTTGCTTTCAATTACAGGTCTCCATTACTGCAAACGGGTTATCATCAATCACAAATTGGTTGTTTCGACTTACATCTACTCTGCTTCCAGTTTCAAAACTTTGTTTCATTCGAATATAACTTTTAACATACTGAATATCTTTTAGATCGAAAGGACGCTCTTTAAACAAAATATAACTTTGTTGATCCTCGATTCGCCCAAATGTAACGCACATGTGGTTTGTACATGCGTGTTTGTGTTTTTCTGCAAACATGTTCGTTTCATCTAATTTCCTAAAATAACTTGCTAATTTTAAATGTATTCTAGAATAAAACCTGTAACTATTGACCAATAACGCGAATGAAACGTAGATACATTTTTTCTGAGGAATTTGCGCCGGATCCCGAAGTCGGGCTTTCGCAAAGCCGTTCCCCATAAATCCCGTCAGGGCAGCAAGACTTCTATGGCCTTTTCGAGCACTTCATCGCGGGTCAGGTCCGACCAGTCGAAACGGGCAACAATGTCGGGCGGGACACCTTCTTCGGCATAATTCACCCCGTCGAGGTCGAGCAACTGGCTAATGCTGAAGCGATAGGTCCAGCCGTTGGGAAGCTGCCCTCCGTTGGGCAGGCCTCCTCCTCCTCCGGTGGTATCGCCCAAAAGGGTTACGTTTGGAAGGGCTTTGGCGGCTACGGCAAACATGGTGGTGGCGCTGTACGATCCCCAGTCGGTGAGGATGATCAAGGGCTGGGTGTAGCGGATGCTGTCGGAGGTTCCCAGGAAAAAATTCTCTCGTTCGCCAAAATCGTTGTGCCCTTTACCGTTCCGGGTTATGAAATAGCCCACAAGGGTTTTCTCGTTCGTGAAACGTTCCAGGATTTTCACAACGTTGAAGGGATCGCCGCCCCCGTTTTCCCGCACATCCATAATCAGTCCCTTTGTGTTCTGATAGCGGGTGAGCAGGTGATCGAGCTGTTGCGCATCGAAGGCCGAGGCAAAACTGCTGTAGCGGATGTATCCCAGTTGCCCTTCGGCAAGAAAATCGTGAAAAAACGGCCCGGTGACCCGGCCATGCGGAAGGTAATGTTCCTCTATCGTCCGGAAATTGTATTGGTCGGGTTTGCGCAGCGGCAGGTTGTACCGGGATAGATTAAACGGGGAAAACAAGTTCGAGTGATCGTCCCTGAGTTCGTTCATCATCGAAGCCAGAACTGCAAACAGGGAATCCTCGCTCATATCGTCGTACAAATGTTGGGCATATTTTTCCTTAACCTGATCCCAGTCGATGTCTTTGAGTTCGAAATAGCTGTATTTCCGGTCGATTTCGTTCCACAGGTAATCGAAATTGGTTCGGGGGTCGCTGCTCGAAACG
>DAIMEA010000317.1:0-5160 GCA_036725585.1 Prolixibacteraceae bacterium
AGAAAGTCCCAATATTCGGCATCGGAACAAAAACCCATTACCCGTTCCACGCCGGCACGGTTGTACCAACTCCGGTCGAAAAGCACCAGTTCGCCTGCAGCCGGCAGGTGTTGCACATAGCGCTGAAAGTACCATTGTGTTTTTTCTTTTTCGGTAGGTATGCCCAGGGCAACCACTTTGCAAATACGGGGATTGAGTGCTTCGGCAATGCGCTTGATGGTTCCTCCTTTCCCGGCAGCATCCCGCCCCTCGAAAAGTACCACAACCCTCAGTCCCTCTTTTTTAATGGTGGCCTGAAGCTTGATCAACTCGATGTACAATCGTTCGAGTTCGTTTTCATAAAATTTTTTGTCGAGTTTCTCCATAGCAGTCGTTTTGTACCATTTTTATACAATACATAAGAACCGATCATGGGATGATGGTTTTTTCCCTGCGATCGAAAACATAGGTAATAATATTGGCGCCCATTTGTAAGGCAAGCAAGCGGATGTGCTCCGGATCTTTATGTACGGGATAGGATTCCCAGCCATCGCCCAGATCGCATTCGAAGGTATAAAAGACCATCAGCCGGTTTTCCTGAAACAAACCAAAACCCTGGGCAGGTTTTCCATCGTGTTCGTGTATTTTGGGCAAGCCGTCGCGGAATGAATAAACCTGATGATAAATGGGATGACTGGCGGGCAACTCCACAAAATCGAGTTCGGGAAACACTTTTTTCATTTCCCGCCGGATGTAGGGATCGAGCCCATAGTTATCGTCGATATGCAAAAAGCCGCCGCCCAGCAAATAAGCCCGGAGCATTTCCACATCGCTTCCCGAAAAGTGTACGTTTCCATGCCCGGTCATGTGCACCATAGGGTAATTAAAGAGTTCCACGCTGCCCACATCAACGGTTCCGGGTTCCGGATCGATGTTGGTTTGAAGGTTTTCGTTAACAAAGCGGATCAGATTGGGCAGGGAAGTCGGATTGGCATACCAGTCGCCCCCTCCCCCGTATTTTAGCAAACCTATTTTGACGGTGGTGGCTCTTTGCCCGTAAACTGCGGTGCAAAAGACAAAAAACAACAAAAACAGAATACTCCTTCTCATACAATCGCTCACTGCAATTCATTCATCATATTCACGATACTGCACGCGACCACTCCGGCGGTTTCGGTACGGAGCCTGCTTTCGCCCAGCGAAACGCCCGTCCATCCCTTTTCTAAGGCCCGGTCGATTTCCTGCGAAGAAAAATCCCCCTCTGGACCGATCAGGATCGTTGACCTTGCCTGCAAACCGACCACTTTACCAAGATGATTTTTCGGCTCATTGCTGCAAAAAGCCAGAAACCGCTCTCCGTCGAATGGCTGCGCCAAAAACATTTCAAAAGTAGTCATTTTATTGATAACGGGCTTATAGGGCTGAAGCGACTGTTTCATAGCCGCGACAACCACTTTGTCGAGCCGGTCGGGATTCAGGCTTTTTCGCTCCGAATGGTCACAGATCAGTGGTGTGATTTCATCGATGCCAATTTCGACCGCTTTTTCGATAAACCACTCAAAACGGTCGGTATTTTTCGTAGGAGCCATGGCTATGTGCAAACGGTATCGGCGTGTCGCTGGCAGAAGGGTTTTCTGTGTTATTTCGGCCTGGCAATGAAATGGATTGGGATCGGTGATCCGGGCGGTATATACGCTTCCCTTACCGTCGATAAGTTGAATCAGATCCGACCTTTTATGCCGCAATACCCGGATGCAATGTTTCGATTCCGGTTCGCCAAGCGTTGCAATCCCATTCGCTATGTCGGGTGTAAAAAATAGTTCCACAAATAAAGTAGCTTACTGATAGAGTTTGGGATACAGATGAAGAAAGAAGTTCCCGCTTCCCGGCAGGGCTTTTTTCCAGGAATCGACCGGATAATCGATAACCACTGTGGAGCAGGTAGGCATATCGCCGCTAAAATTTTCGCACATATGCGCGGCCATATAATGCATAAACGGATTATGCCCGAAAATAAACAGGTTGGTCACTTCCGGGGAAGTATGCTGCACCAGCCGTACAAATTCGTTGCTGGTCATTTCAAAATACAAATCGGGTATTTCTTCAATCGATGCAGAAGGGTAGCCAAGTTCACCGGCAAATATCTGTGCGGTGGTCAATGCCCGCAAAGCCGGGCTCGATATCATCTTATCGGGAACGATGTTCCACTCTTTCAGGTCCCCGGCTACGCGATGCGCATCGGCTTCCCCAAGAGACGTCAGCGAACGGGAAAAATCCCGGTCGTATCCGCCCTGTTCGGATTTGGCATGTCGTACCAGTATGAGTCGCTTCATGGTTTCATTTTTTGCATGAAAGTACAAAAAAAACAAACGCCCCGAACGATGATCCCTGCGGAATTCTTGTCTGAGGAGGATGCCCGTGTCACAAAGGAAGGATCCAAAAAAAATATGTATCATTGCATCCCGAAAATAGATGAAAAAAAAAATCGTGAAAGCGCTGTCTTGCTGTTTGCTGTTCGGTACATTGTTGTTTGTTTCGTGTTCCGACGAGGATATTGCCCCGTCGAACTATGCTTTTCTTCAGACCGAAACGGTTATCTATACCAGGGAACAAGCAAACGCACAAGGCGTTCCGGAGGATATTGCCGAATATTACAGGCACCTGGCCGATATTGCCCGCTGGTATGCCCTGAATCCCAGTGCCCGGTCGCTCTGGTATCCGCCCACCCAAATCACGTACCACCCCTTTTTAAGCAAACTGGAGCATCTGGTGTTGATGGATACACTGGGGCAGCCGCGTACCTTTTTTGCTTTGACAGAAAAAGAGCGGGAATCGTTTCTTGAATGCTGGTCGCTTACGGAAGCGGCTTTTGTGGCATCCAAACTGCGAAAAGCCCCCGACAACCGGGTATTGGAACGCTTTGACGAACGAAACAGGATTTTTTCCCGTCTTTCCGAAAATTTAAAATCGGCTCCGACCCATGCTTTTGATCCCTGCGAAGAAATAAGCGACTTGTTAAATCCCGTACCGGTAATGAATGACGAGGAAGCGGAATCGGAAGGAGAAACTGCGGATACGGTTTACCGGGAAGAAGATTTCTGGGAAACAGCCATCCGGAATTATCATGCTTCCTGCTCCATCATCCAGTCGGCCCCTCTGCAACTTCCGGCCCATAGCTTCATCGATCGGATCCGGCCTTCCATCCGGAGCGGTCGATTGTTGATTGCCCTGCCGGGAGGCTGGACAATCCACTCGTTGCTGGTTTTGTATCCCCATAAAGAGTTGTTTGATGTGGGGCATGTTGCTGTATTTACTAAAGATTCGGACGAACTGGGCGACAGCCTCTCGGGCGAAAGTATCCTGACGATGGGCAGCAGCCTGAAATACAACACCAACCTGGAGAAGATCGGACAATCGTGGCTTTACAAACATGCCCTCGCCTTTGTTGGCCAGGTTTGTACGGTGGAATGGCATGCACGGTCCGACGGTAAAGGCGCCCTTGTCTGGGATAAAGTTATGAAGGATGCCGACAACAAATCCATTCGGAATGAGGCCCTTCGACACGAAGGTAAACCCTATTGCAACGTGGTGGATGTCTTCTTCTCGAAGAAAGCAGCCCCCGAAAGTTTCATCTGCAGCAGCCTGGCCTGGTACTCGATTCGGGAAACCAGCGGAATTGAAATCGGCGACTGGTTGAATACATCCATATACCCGGCCGATATTTTTCTGTCGGAAAATGTGAAAATCATCGACGACACACTGGAATAACCGACCCGGGAAGGCTCCCCTAAACCGATCGGGAAATAAAAAGAATTCGGAATTAATGATCAGCCGGAACTTTGGGCATCGGCCCCCGCGGCAAGGTAATTTCGATGTTTGTCCCGTCGGACGGTTTTATTCGTACGATAGGGTTTTTTCCTTATTTTTGCTGAAAATTTGTTTCCGATATGCCGCTTAAAGAATTTCTGAAAAGCAAATCTTTTCTCAAACATTTGGTTCTGATCATCCTCCTCTTTGTGGTTCTTACCTGGGCTGTTCTTCATTTACTCCGTTATTACACCCACCACGGGCAGGAAATTGCGATACCCAACCTGAAAGGTCTTACGCTTGAAGAAGTTGAAATCGAAATTCACGGGAACAAGCTCCGGTACAAGGTGAACGATTCGGTTTATGTTCGGGATGCCGTTCCCGGAACGGTACTCGAACAATATCCCGAGGCAGGTTTCCCGGTCAAGCAAAAGAGAATCGTTTACTTAACCCTCAGCACCTATACACCCGAAAAAGTGCACGTGCCCAAAGTTGTCGACATTTCCCTTCGTGAGGCAAAAAGCCGCCTGGAAGGTTCCGGCCTCCAGGCGGGGAAAATCATATATCGTCCTTCCGAATTTCTCAACCTGGTTCTCGAACAGCACTATGAAGGAAGAGTCATTGCTCCCGACACGCTGTTGCCCAAGGGCTCGGCGGTTGACTTAATTGTTGGGAAAGGGCTGAGCAACGAACAAACCTCTGTTCCGGATCTTACGCTGATGACGCTCGAAGAAGCGCGCAGTCTGCTCTACGAAAGCAGTCTCAACACAGGGGCGCTGGTCTACGATGAATCGGTTCTTAGTGCAACCGACTCGCTTTACGCCCGAATCTGGAAACAACAACCCGGTCCCGATTCCATCAACAGAATCGAGCTGGGCACTTCCATCGACCTGTGGCTGAGTATCGACGATGAAAAATTGTTTGAGTTAACCGACGATTTCGACGAGTGATGGAGCACTTCGACGACGTAGAAGATTTTCCGGAAGGAGAACTTTTTGAACACTTTCGCTTTGAAGCCGATCCCGGGCAAAAATTGTTGCGCATCGACAAATTCCTGGTCAACCGCCTGGAGGGAACCTCCCGTAACCGGGTACAACAGGCCGCCGATGCCGGAAGCATCCGGGTGAACGGTAACCCGGTGAAATCGAACTATAAAGTGAAACCCTTCGATGTGGTTTCCATCGTACTCGACTACCCGAAACACGAATTTCAGTTAATTCCCGAAAACCTGCCGCTCGATGTGGCTTATGAAGACGATTCGCTCATGGTCATCAATAAGGCGGCCGGAATGGTTGTGCATCCGGGTCATGGCAATTATACGGGCACTTTGGTGAACGCCCTGGCCTACCGGCTCAAGGATCTGCCCCTGTTCAA
>DAIMEA010000318.1:0-5159 GCA_036725585.1 Prolixibacteraceae bacterium
CATGGTCGCTGCCTGTAAATCGAGGCCGGGATTACGGCTGGTAAAAGCCCACATATCGTCATTAACTCCGCTCGAGCGACCGTCGGGAGCTATTTCGTAAGGGCCCAGGCTGGGATTATACGGCAGGCCATCGGTTATCGACGCGGCATCGCCCAGGTGATGGTAATTGTCGAGCACGGCATTGGAAAGCGTTTGTGCCATGTGGCCGATAATCTCTGCCTGAGCGACCAGGTTCAATGTTCCATGCTCGATAAACTGCAATATATCGGGCATGCCATCGGGCCGGTGAAGATCGACATAACGTTGCTCCTGGCTAACAAAGGTCTGGTCGCGCATGGGTTTGAAATAATCCCAGATATGCACAAAGTTCTGCACCACACTAATGTTCGACCCGGTTTCGATATCAAAATCGCCGGCATCGAAGAATCCGCCAACGTTTAAGCCCGGAATGGTTTCCAGCGCTTTGTATTTTGTATCGGTAGTCGGGCCCTGGCCGTGCAGGTCGAAGTGATCGGTATTGGGCGGCGCCTGGAGATATCCTTCCTTGAACGGCTCGCCATGCCAAACCCGGTAGGCCTCGTTCACGAACATGTGGTTCATGTGAATGGGAATCCATATATCACTGGTGGCGTCGGTGATTTTGTCGTAGACGTTTTGGGCTATGATAAAGTTATTCGTTTTGAAGTTGCCATATTGAATGTAATAAATTCCGGGTTCGCTCACCGGAGTAAAATCGAATTTTGCATAGTGGTATTTATAATAATCGCCCCAGGGGACCACTTTGCCGCTAAATACTTCGGTGGTATTGCCTTCGGGGTCGATCTTGTATATCGATGCCGAAGCAAGAACCTTGTCTTTTTTATCGAGTTCAATGACCGACACTTTGGGTTGTATGGGAATGTAACCCACTTGCGAGAACCCGATGTTGGGTTCTCTGATCCAATTATTGATGGCATTGGGCGTAACGGTCCATGTAAGCACCTTGCCTGTTTTAGCCGCCGGAAGTAAACTGCGGACAACATACCATCCGTTTTGAGCGAGCACCCTGCCGTCGAAAAGCATCAGATCGGTTTCGGCCGACGTGATTTTTACCCGGCGCGAAGGTTCATCGGGTGCAAGAAGAAGGGAACGTCCGGTTTCGAGGGGAAGCGGGTCGATGAATTTGCCGGTGCCCCTGTCGTCATAGGTTTTGTATCCTTTGTATTGCCTGGGTTTTTCACTGTTCGGCCGGGTAAGTGTATTTCCAACCACATAACGCGAAAAACGGTTGAAACGCCCGTCCATTAAATAAGTTTTTCCCCAATACTGCGAGGGCAGAAATTCAAGGTTAAAACCGGCTTTCCCTTCAAGGGCCTCCGGTACGGGTTTGTCCAGGTAAACCGAAATCTCCACTCCTTCCCCTTTGGCGGTAACCACCACACGCGAATCGAAATCGTAATCGTTATACCGCAGCATGGCCTCAATGGAATTTGCTGCACGGTCGATCGTCCGATTGGATACCACGGGTACAAGGTCCCACTGTTCGGGCGTGTTGGAAAGCCGCACCGCTCCACCCTGCGCCGTGCGAACGCCATGGTGGATCAGTTCGATACCTGCATTTTTCTCATCATTAAAACCTCCGGTAAAAAGGTTGCTGTATACAAGCACATTGGCACCCTGAGTCTCAAAATATTCAAGTTCATTAAGTATCAGTTTCTGACCAAAACCATTGGTGAATATTGTGCATAGCAGCACAATCAACAGTGAAAATTTTTGTTTCATCATCCCCAAAATGTACATATGATCAATAATGGTTTCGAAATTATCTCCCCAAAAGTGCCCGATCGGTAAAGCTAAAAATTTAAATCAAATTTCAAAAGGGATCGAACAATGGATTCATTTCCGAATGGGCTGAAGCAGGCATACCGGAGTCATCATCCGCATTGGAGCATCACCGGTTCATTTTCAGGCAAAGAAGCACGACTTTCCCCAATGGTTTGCATTTCCACACATAATTGTTTTCAAAATCCCTTTTTTGTCGACCGGACAATTTTCCAAACAAGAAACCCGAAAAATTATTTTTACAAGTGGAAGGATTTTTATGAAATTTATCATGGGTAATATATGTTTCCAAATTTTGAAAATAAGTATGATATGCCTGGTTTATATCCGTTTCATTTGTATTGTTTAATACAATTTCATCAACGAACATTATCATTTTCTCTATTCCTTCTAATTCTGACGGATTAAAGATTTCTTTTGCTGTTTTATCGGGTACTGCCTTATTGTTTGTTGGAATACAGTTCAGGAACATTGTCAAAACAGTCAGTGCCGGGATGATTCTTTTTTTCATTTTGCTGTACTTTGGTCTTTTTAAATTTTCCGCTTTAACCTCACTAGGTGCTTTGCGCAGCTTAGAATCCTATTTATTACTATGCGTTTTTTGATTTTTCATTTGTGTAAGGCACAAAAAATTCTTTATAAAACCATTTCCTTATTTTAGCCTTTCGGAAAATATTTATCAATTAATTCTCTGGTTTCTTTCAGCCATTGAAGTCTTTGCTCTAAATCGCTAGTTACAATTATTCGATATATCTTTCTCTCAAATTGTTTTACTCCACAAAAATCGAAAATGCAATTTTTCCAGATTGTATCGAGAGGGTCTCCAAATTTTTCATTTTCTCTTTTTTCATTCGTATTTGATGTATTAAAAACAATTCCTGTTTTGGCTTTCAATAGTCCAATTGGAATTCCTTCTCCATTATCACCATCCGCAAACTTATAAGCTATTCCTGGTCTGATAATCCTGTCAATCCATCCTTTTAAAATCGCAGGAGGTTGTCCCCACCAATTTGGGTGAACAATAATTATCCCGTCACTTTGTGCCAAATCATCACAATGTTTTTTTACGAGTTCATTAAATTCTCCGTTTTTAGGTATTTCTGTCTAAGTAATTATCGGGTCAAATTTTTCTTCGTGTAGGTCATGGAATATAACGGAATGTCCGTTTTCAATAAGTCCTTTTTTACATTCATCGGCTATTGCATGATTGAAACTTTGTTTGTCGGGGTGACCTAATATTATTAAAATTTTCATGATTCTATCAGGTTGTGTTAATTTGTTTGCTTTCTTCAAATTGCATGGTAACGGCAGTCTGTCTAAAAACCCTTTCCGGGAGCAAAAATCCCGGCTTCGTTTCGGGCATTTTTACGCTGCCCGTGAAAAATAGCGATAATTTTCTGTTGTTGTTCTTAAGTTGCTCAAAATGTTTTGTTTTTCATCTTCCAGGGTCGTTTTTGGGCCAAAAACAAAGGCAAAACGGGTCCATTCTTTCATTCGCCTTTCCAGCCTGATGAGGTTGATAATCCGGCACAGGTAATAAGCTGTGAGGATGAACCCGCAACCGGTACCGGCCCTTCCCTGTACTTTTTTGTGATGACATAATTGAAGCCCTCCCGATATCGGGAACGTTTTATCGTTCCAAAGGGGTGTTTGTCGATGGCTTAACGCCGCATGTAGCAACGACCGGGCAGCATTGCTCCCGCACAACAACAAAGCCCGAAACCAGGGCAAATCCGAAACCGTCTCTGAAAGCTCTAAAAGTCCTCTGAATGTTTTATAGAAACTTTGAAAGCCTGCTGCAAAAAATTTAGAAACAAGACGCAATTGAGCAAATGCTTACTGTGATTTGGTCGATTATCTCCTCACAGATTGGTTTATTTGCCCTAGCTCATACGTTTTTGCCGTAAAGCAAAGAAACCTTCTGTTAACCGGGGGGTTATTATGCCGCCGTAATGTCAGCTGTTTTTATCCAGCAAAAGGGGTCAATTTGCCGGAATGACAGTGAAAATTGCCTCGTAAAAGGGGTCAATTTGCTCGAAACAGGGGGTCAGTTTCGTTCGAAATGGGGGGTCAGTTTCGTTCGAAATGGATATGCGTAAATCTTTCCTGTCGAAAAGCACCGAGGCCGATGCGGGCAGTAAGCCTTGATTATCAGCACGCAAACCGCAATTAATAATATTTTGCTGTTACAAACAGTAATTATTTGATTTTATGGATTTTATTAATCCTTATTTCGACAAGTTCCTTAATCTCAAATGCAAGATTTATGTATTCTAAAGTTTCGTCATTGTCTGGGATAAACATGTCTCCAGGATAACGAGCATCAACACCAAATTCACTTAATTCTTTTGGGTCAATGTCTGCAAAATCGCTATCAAAGTCAGCACATTCTGAAAGTAAGTATTCAATGTTATGTGTTTTTTTAATCTCAACTCCATTAGCAATTAAAAATGCTTTAAGAAATTTCTCTACAGCTTGTTGGCAATGGAAGCATACAGAAGAAGTCGCTATTATTTCATATTCAGTTAATCTGTTTATTACCAATAAATCCTCGTTGGCTTTTAGCAACCATTGTTTTATGAAATCCTCAGTTGCACTATTCATAACGCAACTCCTTCTCTTAAAACGTGTTTAAGAATGTGACCTGTAACTTCTTTCTTTAAATTAATTTCCTCTTCACTTTGAATTAGGATATCAGCAGGAATTTTGAATCTCGCTAACTCTTTTCTCATCATTGAAGAAAGTGTCCTTTTTTTGCGGATATCTAATGTTTCTCGGGTAATAACAAGGAAGTCATAGTCACTTTCATTTGTATTGTCTTTTCTGGCACGAGAACCAAAAAGAAGAATCCTGCAATTGGGTAAGATTTTATTTGCAGTGCTCTTTATAATTGATAATGAGTCAGAATTGTTATTTATCATTTTATTGGCCTTTTAACTTAAACAAAAATACTCAATTTTTTGAAAACAGTCGGAAATAGCGTTTTATTATTGTTTGTAACGGCAGTCTGTCTGAAAACCTTTCCCGGAAACAAAATCCAGGCTTCGTTTCGGGCGTTTTTACGCTGCCTGTGAAAAATAGCGATAATTTTTTGTTTTTGTTCTTAAGTAGCTCAAAATGTTTTGTTTTTCATTTTTCAAGGTCGTTTTTGGGCCAAAAACAAAGGCAAAACGGGCCCATTGTTTCATCAGCCTTTTAGCCCGATGAGGTTGATGATCCGGTGCAGGTTATGGGCCGTACGGTAAAGACCCGAACGTAAGCATTCGGTCGATTATCTCCATAAAGATCGGTTTATTTGCCATAGCTCATACGTTTTTGCCGTAAAGCAAAGAAACCTT
>DAIMEA010000319.1:0-5159 GCA_036725585.1 Prolixibacteraceae bacterium
ACACGAAAGGTCGCCCCCGGTATGCCCGGCTTTAGCCCGTTTAATATATTTGAGCAGCGCCAGGCGGTACCTGACCGATTTCTGCTGTAGTTCGTCGTCTGTGAATTTCTTCATTCTTTGGAAATATTGAACGCAATTGGATGCAATAGAAAACAATTGAATACGATTGCTTTCTATCGCTTTCAACGTTTCCTATGCCTTCCCTATTATTTATCGTGATTATACAGTTCCCAGCCCAGATAGTTCCCAATGGCTTCCTCAAGTATTTCGGCTACATGGCCACGGACCATGGCCACATGGTGTTCAAAACCGTTTTTGCACATATACTTCATCAGTTTCTGAAGATGGTTGATTTTGCAAACGGCAATGCCGCCATCCATCCCGTACGGGTCGTCGGTCATGCTTCCTTCTCCCAGGTACGTTTTAACCAATCCCTTGTTATCGTCGGTAGAGATGCGGAAGTAGGTCATATCGCCGGCTGCCACTTTCCCTTTCACGGCCCCAAAAGTATCTTCACTACCAAGTACTGTGCCCAATACATCGAGGCTTCCGATTTCGATTTCATTCTGAAAGAAGGATTTCGGATAATTGCTGCAATGCGTGCAAACCACTTTATCACGGTCTTCGGCAAAGTTGTTGTTCCAGTCGAGAAGGGCCGAAGGCGTATGGGCGGCCAAAGCCAAAGCATACATTGAAATTGCCCCTGCAACATCAACTTCGCAAGCCGAAGGCATCAGTTTTTCGCCCATCATGCTCATGGTAACACAGGCTGCACATCCGTAGTTTTTCTCAATCGACTCCCAGCACTGAAGGGCCGAAATGTTGATTTGGTTTTCGTTCATCCAGTTTTCAACGGCCAACCCAAACCGGGCCTGTTTTGCAATTTTCCCTTTGTGCAGGACATTGCATGTCCCGTAATTTTGAATGGCATTTACCTTTGCGATAACATCCGGATCCTTTTCATCAATTTTCCCGGCAGCAGCAATAATTTCCGACAGATCGACCGGCACAACGGTAATGCCGTATTTTTGCAGGATCTTTTCGCTGTAACGCATCGTCTGGAAACCAATTGGGCGGGTACCGATGGCTCCTACCCTGAGGTTGCGCAATCCCTTTACTACCCGGCAAATTCCGGCAAATTTCAGCAGGTCTTTCGTGAACTCCTCACTATCGAGACTGTACGTATGGTATGTTGTATCGGTAAATTTTATTCCGTACTGATAGAAATTGTTGCATACCGAAAGCTTTCCGCAAAAGGCATCGCGGCGGCTTTTTACGTCTACTTTATTGTTGTCGTCGTCGCAGGCCTGCACCAAAACGGGTACGCTCAATCCCGAAAGTTTGATGGAGTTCACCACGCCCAGTTCATCGCCAAAGTTTGGCAGCACCACGATGATCCCGTCAATAATATCGGCATTCTTTTTAAAAAGGGCGGCACATTTTACCGCGTCGGCATATCCTTCGATATTTCCCGTGGGAGTTTCGCTTTCGGGAAGGATTACCGTCCCAAATCCCATTGATTCAAGTTTGTTCAAAACCTTTTCGCGGGCATCAACCGCCAGCTGAAAATTAAAGATGTTACGGGTGGTAATGATCACCCCAAATGTTTGTTTCGATGTTTTCATATCATTATTCATTTATTTTTTTTAATTATGATAGGCGGGCACGCTCAACAGCTTTTTTCCAGCCTGCATATAAATCATTTACAGTTGAGTTACCCATTTCGGGCTCAAATAGTTTGCCTTTATTATGTAACGATTTTATCTCAACAATATCCTTCCAAAAGCCTGTTGCCAGCCCGGCCATGAATGCTGCTCCCAATGCCGATACTTCCTCTATTACCGAACGGTTTACTTTTCGCTGCAGCATATCGGATTGAAACTGCATGAGAAAATTGTTCCGGGTTGGGCCGCCATCAACACGTAACTCTTTAAGTTTAATATCACCCCTGGTTTCCATTAAAGAAATAAGATCTTTAACCTGATAGGCAATGCTCTCGAGCGCAGCCCGAACCACATGTGCTTTGGTTGTGTTCCGCGGCATCCCCGACAAGCAGGCACGTGCCCCGTTATCCCAGTACGGGGCACCCAACCCTACAAATGCAGGGACAAAATAAACCCCGTTGTTGTCGTCGACGCTTGTTGCCAACTCCTCGGTTTCTGAAGTATCGTTTATTAATTGCAGGTCGTTTTTTAACCAGTTAATGGTATCTCCGGTACAATGAATATTCCCCTCAAAAACATAGTAAACTGTTTTGTCCAACCCATAGCCGATTGAGGTAACCAATCCCCCGGGTGGGCTCAAGGGTTCTTTGCCAATGTTCATCATAATTGACGAACCGGTTCCATAGGTTGCTTTTCCCATACCGGGCTCAAAACAGTTTTGCCCAAACAGGGCCGCATGTGAATCGCCCATTATTCCGGAAATGGGTATCGCCGTGCCGTTGAAAATGTTCGGACCGGTATACCCGAATATTTCGTTACTGAATTTCACTTCGGGGAACATGGATTTCTCCAAACCAAAAAGGCTTATGAGCTCGTCGTCCCATTGCAGGGTTTTAATATTGAAAAGCATGGTCCGGCAGGCATTTGAATAGTCGGTGGCATGGACTTTTCCTTCAGTCAGTTTCCACAGCAGCCATGAATCCATAGTGCCAAGCATGAGATCGCTATTTAGCGCTTTCTCTTTTAAATCGGGGACATTGTTCATGATCCAGTGAAGCTTGCTTGCCGAAAAATAAGGATCGATAATCAGACCGGTTTTGTCGGCAATTTTTTCAGAAAAACCATCTTCCTTCAATTGATTGCAATATCCGGCCCCCCGCTGGCATTGCCATACAGCGGCATTGGCCACAGGCATACCCGTTATTTTGTCCCAGATCAGGGTCGTTTCACGCTGATTGGTTAAGGCAATGCAAGCAATTTCACCCGGATCGATGTTGTTTTTTGAAAGAACCTGTTGCATTGCCACGAGGGTGTTTTTAAAAATCTCTTCGGGGTCGTGTTCAACAAATCCGGGATAGGGATAATAGGTACGATGGTCAATAGAAACCCGATCGACCAGCTTTCCTTCTCTGTTGAATAAAATTGCTTTGCTTGCCGAAGTGCTTTGATCGATACTGAGAATAAAATAATTGCACATCATGACACTCTTTTTTTTCGATTCACTTTTCTTTCGTAAGTTTTCTTTTCAAAAATAAAAAGAAAATAAACGAAAGCAATATGCTTTGCAACACGTTCGCGTTTTGTGGCTTTTTTGGCGAATTTTTGAAATTCTGTTGTAAAAAGCGCAATAAGGAACGAGGGTTATGCTTGGTTAATTAGCTGAGAGTGATTATATAATTGAAGAATATGCGCTAAAAAATGTTTTTTTTTTTTTTTTTTTGTGGGGGGTCAGGCTATGATCAGTTTTATGTCATTTTTCGTAAAGAGATCGACATATTCTTCGTCAATTTTCGAGTCGGTTATTAAAAAATCGATCAGGGAGAGTGCACCAAGGCTGGCAAACGAACTTTTACCAATCTTTGTTGAGTCGGCTACCAGGTAGGTTGTTTCGGCCGACTCGATCATGGCTCTTTTTACGCATATATCGCTGATGCCCGGGTAGGTGAGACCCGATTTCAGGGTAATGCCGGCTGTGGCAAGAAACAACTTATCGACATGCAGATTCTGAAAGAAATCGGCGGCCTTCTGGCCGGTTAATGAAAGGGTTGGTGCCTTAAATTCGCCCCCGGTCAGAATTACGTTAATGCCCGATTGTGCACCTAATATCAGGGCAATATTCAATGCATTGGTAATTACAGTCAGATTTTTATAATCGCTCATCAACCGGGCGATTTCGGTTGTTGTAGAGCCCGAATCAAGAATGATGGTGTCGCCGTCGCTGATAAATTCCACGGCTTTTTTGGCAATGGTTCCTTTCAGGGGCAGGTTTTCCTTGTTTTGAAGACTCAGGCTCCGGACGTTCATGTCGATATTTTTCAGGAAAGCCCCGCCGTGTTCCCGGACAATGAAACCATCTTTTTCCAAGCGTTCAAGGTCCTGACGGATGGTTACTTCGGTTACTTTAAATATCCGGCTTAATTCCATTACTTTAGCCTGACCGTCTTCTTTTATGAGCTCAAGGATTTTGTCGCGACGTTGGTTTGCCAATAGTGTCATGGTTTATGTTTGTTTTTGAAATGATAAAAATAGAAAATAATCACAAACATAGAGAAAGATTTTTTTAAAAATACGCCACCGTTTGCCCGGTAATTTTGCTCAGCAGATTGTTCGCCAGTCGGCTGGCGCCAATTCGGAACAGTTCGGGACGAAGCCACTCTTCGCCCAGAAGTTCCTTCACAATGGCGAGATAAACCAGGGCATCTTCGGCGGAAACGATGCCCCCGGCCGGCTTAAAACCAATTTTCTCGCCTGTTTCTTCATAATGAAAAGCAAGAGCCGAACACATTACATAAGCTGCTTCGGGAGTGGCTGCCGGATTCAGTTTCCCGGTCGAGGTCTTGATGAAATCGGCACCGGCATTTATGGCCAGCAGAGAAGCTCTCCAGACATCCTCCGGCGAAGAAAGGGCGCCCGTTTCGAGGATTACTTTCAGGTGCGCATCTCCCATGCAGGCTTTAATCGCAGCAATCTCATCGTGTGCCGCCTGGAAATTGCCCGAAAGAAAATGCCCCAGGTTCAGAACGATATCGATTTCATCGGCCCCTGCTTTCAGCGCGAGCTTTGTTTCCAGGATTTTGACCTCGGGAAAGGTCATCGACGACGGAAAACCTGCCGATACCGAAGCAATATTCACCTCGGGGAGCCGGAGGGTTTCTTCTACGGTTTTCACCCGGTTGGGATACACGCAAATAGCAGCCACATTGGCGAGCCCGGGAAAGTGCTCCGGAAAATCGTTGACTTTTTCTGTAAATAACCGGACATGTTCCGATGTGTCGGTCGCGTTAAGAGTGGTCAGGTCGATGAGCGATAAAGCACGCTTCAGGTTTTCTTCCGTGAAGCATTCTTCCCGGGCTTTTTGTACAATTTCATCCAGGTCATGCCGAAGCGCTTCCCGATCGATGGAAAAAGGTGTTGGGTTCATATCCGTATTTTTTTCTCTTTGATCAAAACTACAAAATCCCTGTGCGGGAAACAAACCCGGAGCCTCCTGAAGCA
>DAIMEA010000320.1:0-5140 GCA_036725585.1 Prolixibacteraceae bacterium
GTGTCGGATCGGCTTCGGCATAACCGCTTTCCTGGGCTAACTTCAGGGCATCGGCAAACGTAAGGTTTTCGTTTTGCATGCGGCTAAGGATGTAATTACTGGTGCCGTTCAGGATTCCCGAAACCGAAAGGATTTGATCGCCGGTAAGGCTTTCCTTGAGGGTTTTCACAATAGGGATGGCTCCGCAAACGGCAGCCTCGAAGCCAATTTTTGCTCCGCTTTCTTCGGCCTTGGCAAATATTTCCTGCCCCCGTTCGGCCAGCAGCGCTTTATTGGCTGTAACCAGATGCTTGCCGGAACGGAGCACGTTTACACAAAGATCGTGAACAAAGTCGCTCGTTCCCCCAATGGTTTCTACCACCAGGTCGATATCATCCGAATGAATGATGTCGGTAATGTATCCCGCTGCTTCCCCGGGCGACAGATCCTTTCCGCCTCCGCAAAAAAGTTCCTGTGGCAAAGCAAAACGGTACATGGCGAGAGAAGGCTTCAACTCAACAATTTTCTTTAATTCAACAGGCCTTGAAGCCCGTTTATCCAGATCCCGGTTAACATCCAGAATGATCCGGGCTACTCCTCCACCAACGGTTCCGCAGCCCAGTATCGCGATTCTCATTGCGTTCATAGAAAATAAAAATTAAAACGGCGAAAGATAGCAATTTTCAAGGGGTATTTGCATCGATAAAAGCGACAAAAAGAAAGCTTCCCATGCGGCCAGGGGAAAATCACGGAAAGAACAATATCAGGATTGTCCCAGCTTTTTAAGGAAAGCCCGTGCGGCCGGCACCGAATCGACTTTGTACCGGGCCGAAGTATGTTTCAGCCCTACTTTTACCGTTACCGAATCTTCGGGTAGTTCCCGGAACATGTACTCATCCGTCCAATCGTCGCCAATAGCCAAAACAAAATCAAAGGCAGTATTACCCATAAACCGAAGGGCAGCCGAGCCCTTATTAATGCCTCCCCGTTTAACTTCAATAACCTTGTTCCCTTCCATAATTTCGAGGTTGTGATTGGCTATCAGATTGGTTAGTTCGTCTTTAAGCTCGTTCGCCCGCAAGGCACCCTGTTCCGGTTCCGATTTTCGGTAATGCCACACCAGCGAAAAGTTTTTTTCTTCGATAAACGAACCGGGTGTTCGGTCGACAAAAAATTCGAGTGCCGGTCGGATTTTATCTTTCCAGGAATTGCTTAAAGGGGCAAACATCTTCCATTTTCCTCCCCGTTTTTGTATCCAAACTCCGTGTTCGGCAATGAGGTTTACCGGTATCCCCTCAAACCAGCGCTCCAGAGTATCGCGTTCTCTCCCGCTGATGATAACGACTTCGTTCTTCGGCTCAACGGTAAGTTGGCGGATAATTTCATGGATTTCTTCATCGGGTCGGGCATCCTGGGGATTAGGAACGAAATGCGCAAGTGTTCCGTCGTAGTCGATAAATACCGCCCGTTTTTCCGAAGCACGATAGGCCTCCCGGATCTCATCCAGGAGGGAAGGCGTTATCCGTTTGGCATAAAACTGAGCCTGCAGGTTGCGGATCTTTTCAAGTGAACGGACAAAATCACTGGCCCATTTAAAAACATCGTACCGCCGGATTCGTGTTTGCATTACCTGCATCCGCTCTTTTTGTTCCTTTACGTCCATCATCAGTGCGCGGTATATACTCTCGGCAATTTCATCAATATCGTTTGGGTTGATGATGAGCGCTTCTCCCATTTCCTTACTTACCCCGGCCATTTCGCTGATGATGATGACGCCGGTTTGATTCACCCGCGAAGCGACGTATTCTTTAGCTACCAGGTTCATCCCATCGCGAACGGGTGTAATCAGTGCAACGTCGCTCGAGGTATACAGTTCAATGAGATTTTCGAAAGGAAGGGAACGATAAAAATACCAAACCGGTGTATAGTTAATCGTTCCATATTGACCGTTGATATAGCCCACCCATTCGTCGACCCGTCGTTTAAGGTGCTGGTAGCGATCAACCTGATCACGGGAAGGAACCGCCAGCATCACCAGGGTTACTTTCCCCCGAAACGCTTCATGCTTTTCTAAAAACTGGGAAAAAGCTTTCAACCGGTTCGGGATTCCCTTGGTATAATCCATTCGGTCGATGGACAAAATCAATTTTCGTTCGGGCGACATCAAAAAAAACTTATCCAACTCCCGATGAAGGTCGGATTTTTCCTGGATCGATTTTTTCATCACCTCCTCCGCCGACTGTTCAAATTTCACATAATCGATGCCCATGGGAAAAGCATCGACCGAGACAATCCGGTCGTCGGTGTGGATTTGGTTGAAATTAATCTCAAATCCCAGTAAACGCCGGACACTGCTCAAAAAATGCCGTTCGTAATCGTAGGTATGAAATCCGATTAAATCGGCTCCCAGCATACCGGATATCAATTCTTTTCGCCAGGGAAGGATTCGAAAAACCTCGTACGACGGGAATGGGATATGGAGGAAAAAACCGATCGTCACCCCGGGCTTTTTCTCCTTAATCATCCGGGGGACCATCAGCAATTGATAATCGTGTACCCAAACCGTGTCGCCGTCGTTGACAACCTTCAGGGCTTCGTCGGCAAATTTTTGATTAACGGAAAGATACGCATTCCATAAATCGGCCTCATAATCGACATACTCACTGAAATAATGAAACAGGGGCCAGATGGTCCGGTTGCTGAAGCCCTCATAATACCGAACAATTTCATCGGCGGATAAATGAACGGGGATGCAATTTTCTTTTCGAAGCAACTGGCTGATTTGCCTGCCCCCTTTTGCATCCATTTCATCGCTTGCGACCCCGGGCCAGCCAATCCAATATCCCTTGTACGTTTTATAAATCGACCGCATGCCGGTGGCCAGCCCGCCCACGCTGGGTGTCAAATGAAAATCAGAATCCGTTTTCTGCACATTAAACGGTAATCGGTTGGAAAGGATATGAATTTTTTTCATTTTTATTGTTTATTTATCCATCAATGATTACAAAATAGGAATAATCTTCCGGAACCGAAAGAAAACCATTCCCATTTTCCGGTTTTCGGTTTTTGAAGGATCGAAAAAAGGTTGTTACCCATTGATGAAAGAACGAATCATGAATAATTTAAACTATGGTATCATTGGCAATTGCCGAAGCGCTGCGTTGATTTCGGAACAGGGTTCTGTCGACTGGCTTTGCCTGCCCCAGTTTAACTCTTCGTCGGTATTTGCCCGGATTTTGGACGAAAAAAAGGGAGGTTGGTTTTCGGTCACGCCCGTTCATTCTTTTCAAACAAAACAACGATACGTTCGGAATACCAACATTTTGCTTACCCGTTTCGAATGTGCCGACGGCATTTTCGAAATCCATGATTTCATGCCGCGCTACAAAACAGATCAACCGGTCGAACGTTATGCCCCGCCCGACTTAATTCGGTATTTTAAATGGGTGGAAGGGAAGCCTTTGGTCACGATCGACTTTTCTCCACGACTGGAATATGCCCGTCACGAAACCGTTCGAAAGGTGCATCCCGGGTACATTAAATCGCATACCGCGAAAGGCGTTTATGATTCGACCTATCTGTATACCGACTTCGACAAAAGGAAGCTTTTGGCCCGACAAGCCCTCGAAATCAGCAAGGATCATTTTTGCCTGCTCAGTTACCATCAGAAGCTTTTGGAACAGACCGTCGAACGAGCCTACCTCAAACTACAGCGCACCAAGGTCTATTGGCTCGACTGGCTCGAACGGACCACCCAGTATTCGGAATATGCAGAAGCCATTAACCGAAGCGCCCTGGTTTTGAAATTGCTGAGCTTTCAGAAAACAGGAGCCGTTTTAGCCGCTGTAACCACCTCTCTTCCCGAAACAACAGGTGAAATCCGAAACTGGGATTATCGTTTCTGCTGGATCCGCGATGCCTCCATGGTGGTTAAAGTCATGAAGCAATTGGGTCACAATAGCATATCCCGCCGTTACCTGAACTTCATTATCGACGTTATGCCCGAGAAGGACGAAAAAATGCAGATCATGTACGGCATCAACGGCGAGAAAAAACTGACCGAATACGAACTGTCGCATCTGGATGGCTATTTGGGTTCGAAACCGGTACGCATCGGAAACGACGCATACAAACAAAAACAAAACGATATTTACGGTATCCTGCTCGATGTGATCTATCAGCATTTCCGGATTCACGAAACCTCGCTTGAGCACAGTGAAGAACTGTGGACCCTGGTTCGAAACGTGATCAAGATTGTAAAGAAAAACTGGCAATTACCCGACAAGGGAATCTGGGAATTCCGGAACGAGCGAAAACATTTCACCTTCAGCAAAGTCCTCTGCTGGGTTGCTGTGGACCGTGCCCTGCGCATTGCAGAACTTCTCGGGCAAAAAAAATATGTTGCACGGTGGAAAGAACTGGGCGAAAAGATCCGAACGGATATCTTCACTAAAGCATGGTCGGAAAAGAAACAGGCCTTTGCCCAGACGTACGATTCCGATGAACTCGACTCCTCGGTATTGCTGATCGAAAGCTAAGGTTTCATCGAGGGCCACGATCCCCGTTTTATCCAAACCGTAAGAGCCATACAAAAAGAACTGGAATACAAAGGTTTGATGTACCGGTACAAATCGAGCGATGATTTTGGGGTTCCCAAATCGGCTTTTACCATTTGCTCTTTCTGGCTCATTAATGCCCTGATTAAAATTGGAGAAAGAAAAGAAGCAAAGCAGAAATTTGATGAATTGTTGGCCTATTCCAACCACCTGGGATTGTTCAGTGAGGACATCGATTTTGAAACACGCCGCTTATTGGGTAATTTTCCGCAGGCCTACTCGCACCTGGCCCTGATCGAAACGGCCATAAATCTGTCGCAGAAAGCCATGCCCGACGAAGTAAATCCCAGGAAAAGCGGTTGAAAAAACGCTCCATCGTTAGTGCCCATCGAACGCCGCATATGCTTAAACCAGCATCGGATCGTAGCCAAAACGTTGGTTCCGGTCGAGAGAATCGATTCGAAGCATATCGTTCTCTGAAAGTTCAAAATCGAATAACGCGGCATTCGAAACAATACGATCGCGCTTTACCGATTTGGGAATGGTGGCCACTCCCCGCTGCAAATCCCAGCGCAACACAACCTGGGCGGGATTTTTTCCGTACT
>DAIMEA010000321.1:0-5117 GCA_036725585.1 Prolixibacteraceae bacterium
CATCATGTTAAAATTCTATATTTTCGCAACGGTAAAAATAAGAATTAAATCCATTTTATTTTGGGAATTGTTGCGAAACAAACGTTAAAAGGCTCAATATGGTCGTATCTTGGAGTGGCCATCGGGTTTGTAACAACCACTTATTTATATACCAATTATCTGACACCGGAAGTGGTGGGCTTGTTCGGGCTTCTTATTGCCATCGGAACCATTACGAGTGTGCTGGCTTCGCTGGGTTTCAACGGGGTAACCCTGAGGATGTTCCCGAAATTCAGGGATAAGACATCGGGGCATCACGGCTTTCTGTTTTCAAATGTTGTTCCCCAGGCAATCGGGTTTCTGCTGTTTCTGCTCCTTTTCTTTTTGTTCCGGGAGAAGCTGGTGGAAACCAATCTGGAAAAATCGAAGCTCTTTGCCGATTACATCGACCTGATCATTCCCGTTACCTTCTTTTTCCTGGTATACAATGTGTTCGACAGCTACCTGAAGGTATTATACGATGCGGTTACCGGGACCTTCCTTCAGGAATTTTTTCAGCGGGTCATGATCTTCCTGGTCGTGGTTTTGTATGCCCTGAAACTTTTAACCCTGCCTCAGCTGATCATGGGTTTTACCGTGGCAATTTCGTTCAAAACCCTGGTGATCCTCGGGGTGGTGGGTTGGCGGGGCGAATTGAGCCTGAGGCGCCCGAAGGGGTATATTTCCCGGCCGCTCCGCAAGGAAATGATCGATGTAGCGCTCTTTTATATTCTTGGAGGTGTGGGGTCGCTGATGGTGTTTAACATTGATAAAATCGTGATCAACCAGATGCTCGATTTGCGGAACACGGGTGTGTACACCATTGCTTTTTACTTTGGCACCCTGGTGGTGATTCCCTCCCGCCCGCTGTTAAAAATAGCCGGCACCCTGATTGCCGATGCCTGGGAAAAAAACGACCGGGGGAAAATCAACGAGATTTATGCCAAAAGCTGCATCAACCAGTTCATTATAGGGGCTTTTCTTTTTTTGGGCATCTGGGCCAACATCGACAATATTCTTGAGATTCTGGGGCCGGATTATGCCGGATCGAAATGGGTGATTTTTTTCATCTGTTTCGGATATCTGATCGACATGCTTACCGGAGTCAACGGGCAAATCATCCTGCTTTCGAAGGACTATCGCATTTCGATGTGGTTTATGGCGGGGCTGGTGGTTCTGGTGGTCGCCCTGCTTTATTTTCTGATCCCGGTTTGGGGAATCACCGGAGCTGCCATTGCCATTGCGCTGGCTTTGTTTCTGAATAACCTGATGCGCTTTCTGTTCCTTTGGGTGAAATACAAAATGCAGCCCTTTAACAGTAAATTCCTGCTGGTAACCGCTTTTTACCTGGCCGTTTACTTTTTGTTGTTGCTGATCCCCCGGAAAGAATTGATCGTGGATCTTTTGATGCGGGGGTTGATCATTTGCGGGGCAACGGGCTTGTTTTTCTGGTCGGTGCCGGTGTCGGAGGATATAAAATTGATGAAAAATAGTATTAAAAAGATTTTGACAAAGATTTGCCATAATAAAAAATAAATCATCGATAATGAATAAAAAATACTGGGAGCTCTATTACCAAAAGTTGAATATTGACCAAAAACCCTCTTTTTTCTCGGAATTTATTTACGATAGTTTTTGTGAAAATGTTCATTCATTAATTGAATTGGGATGTGGCAATGGAAGGGATGCCGTTTTTTTTGCAAATAAGAATATTGAGGTATTGGCTATCGACCAGTGTGAGAAGGAAATGAACTTTTTAGCCGACAAATACTGTTATCTGAAAAATATAAAATTTCAAATCGGTGACTTTACAAATCTGTCTGACAATCAGAAATATGATATTGTTTATTCAAGATTTACCCTTCATGCAATAACGAAAATTGAAGAAACACGGACATTGCAATGGGCCTGTCGAAACCTAAATGTTAATGGGAAATTATGCATAGAGGCCCGTGGGCTAAAAAATGAAATTTTTGGAAAAGGGCAGCCTGTTCACGGAGAGATTCATGCTTATATTTATAACGACCATTACAGAAGATTTATCGATTTTGAAGATTTACATAAGGAACTTATTTCTCTTGGAATGAGCATTGAATATGCGCAAGAATCGAAGGGATTCGCCCCATATTTGGAAGAGGATCAGATATTTATTCGAATGGTAGCAAGCAGGAGGAAATGATGCACGAAGATTTTTCAAAATATAACGGTGAAGGAACGATCCTGAGAAATGCCCAACTAAGAATTCTGGAAATTTTGGTGGAAGTAGATCGAATTTGCACCGAAAATGATATTTCCTATTGGCTTGATTATGGTACCTTGTTGGGTGCAGTTCGGCATAGAGGTTTCATCCCGTGGGATGATGATGTGGATATAGCTGTTCCCCGAAAGGATTATAAGAGATTGTGTGCGATATTAAAAGAGAAACTGCCTGCCAATCTGACCTTTCAGGATGAGACAACCGATAAACGGTATTTTTTGAAATTCGCCAAAGTAAGGGATCTGCATTCTTTTCTTGATGATCCAATCATGCAGAATAAAGGTATAAAAGAACATGGATTGTATATTGATATTTTTCCTCTGGAGAAATTATTTTCAAAAAACCTGAAAACTTTTATTGAATATATTTATGGCAATGCATTTAAGCGATATAGAAAATTTTATCCGGGTACCTCGAAGTACATTTCGGGAGTTATCCTAATGCCTTTTGCCGTATGTTTTATTCAGCTTGTTCGTTTTTTTTCTTGGTTGATACCCACGCAACGATATTATACGGGATGTGGTGTTCCGTTCTATTACCGGCACACATATCATACCCGATTCATATTCCCTTTAACAACCATTGAATTTGAGGGATATCGGTTTAAGGCGCCGTGTAATACGGATCTGTACCTGAAAAATATATATGGTGATTATTGGAAAATCCCCCCGGAAGAAAAAAGAATAACGCATGCTGATACGATTGAAATATTTTGAAAAAAACCGGTAAAATGAATCCAAAAAAAATTCTATATTCTTTTTTTCATCGATGGGTTCCCCAATTACTCTATAAAAATAATTCCTATTCCCAGGAAGGGGAAGACAGGATACTTGCAGCCTTTTATACGCAAAAAAAAGGGTACAAGGGCTTTTATGTTGATGTTGGAGCACATCATCCCTTCCGTTTTTCCAATACGGCTTCTTTTTACAAAAGAGGATGGAGGGGAATAAATATTGAACCTTCACCTTCTCTGATCGCTGCTTTTCGACGTCATCGTAAAAGGGATCTGAATCTGCAATGTGCTGTCGGAGATGGTTCCCCCGCGGTATTTCATATGTATAATGATATGGCTCTTAATACCTTTAGTACTGATTTGGTGATTGATCGGGAAAAAAGAGTTGGTGATCAGTATTTTGTGATAAAAAAGATGGAAATACCCACCTTCCCCCTGGCTCAAATTCTGGAAGATAATCTGGCGGCAAATCAGAAAATTGATTTTATGTCGGTTGATGTTGAAGGTTTGGACCTGGAAGTATTAAAAACAAACGACTGGGAAAGGTTCCGGCCTGATTTTGTCATCGTTGAATGTTTCGTGTCGAACTTGGATCTTGCTCAAAATGAAATTTTTCAATTTCTTAGCGAAAAGGGATATTTGCTTTATGGAATGTCCCATTTAAATGGCATCTTTATAAGCAATAACGCACGATGAACTTTTTTCAGACACCCATATTACTGATTATTTTTAATCGATTGGATACAGCTTTACAAGTATTGGAAAGAATACGGAAAAGAAAACCAACCCACCTCTTTATTGCAGCAGATGGTCCCAGATTATCGATTCCTGGTGAAAAAGAAAAATGCGAAACCGTGCGTCAACGTATCCTTGAAAGAATCGATTGGGAATGCGACGTAAAAACACTGTTCCGGGAAAAGAACCTGGGATGTGGAAAGGGACCTGCACATGCTATCTCCTGGTTTTTTGGCCAAGTAGAAGAGGGAATTATACTGGAGGATGATTGTTTGCCCCACCCCGATTTCTTTGATTACTGTGCGGATATGTTGCATTATTATCGGAATTACAAGCAGGTAAAAGTCATTTCCGGAAATAATTTTCAGGACGGACAGATAAGAGGGGATGCCTCCTATTACTTCACGGCCTATTCCAATACCTGGGGATGGGCATCCTGGCGCAGAGCCTGGAATGGTTTTGATTTCTTTTTAGAGAATTATTCTTTATCCGATTTTAAAAAAATTGTCCGATCGTATTTTCCAACATGGCAGGAACAACAAATGTGGATTGATAAATTTCTGACCATGAAAAAACGGGGATATGATGCCTGGGATTACCAGTTTTCATTTCATATATGGAAGAATAATGGATTGTGTATCAACCCAAATGTGAACCTGATTTCGAACATTGGTTTTGGAGAAGGTGCCACACATACAATCGACCGGGATTTTTCGGCCCTCAATCTTGGAGTCCAATCAATTTTACCGATAACCCATGTACAAAAAATGGAACGGGATTATGTTGCCGATGACTATTATTATAGGAAGATACTTTATAAGAATGGATTACAACTTATTTGGCGGTTTATAAAAAGAAACATTTTTATCAAGCCAAAATTTTCGATCCAAAACGATTTATTTCCTTCTTATGAACATCCTCATCATCAATAAATCCTATCAAACCGGCGGTGCAGCTATTGCGGCACAGCGCCTGTGGAAAGCGCTTACCAAACAGGGTGTGGATGCACGGTTCCTGGTTTTTGATAACGACGGAACCGAACACGGTGATTATATTGCACTCACAAAAACTCTTTTCCACACATTCCGATGGTGGTTCAATTTTATGCTTGAGCGCGTATATTTCGCCTTTTTTATGAAAAATATGCGTTCCTTCTTTGCCATTTCACCCGCAATTGCCGGAATAGACATCACAAAAACAAAAGTATTCAAAGCGGCCGATATTGTCCATATAAACTGGATAAACAATGGTTTTTTGTCTCTTCGTTCCCTGCAAAAAATTTTCCGATCTGGAAAGCCGGTTGTCTGGACCTTACACGATAGCTGGGCTTTCACCGGAGGGTGCCATTTACCCATGGATTGCACCCACTATGAA
>DAIMEA010000322.1:0-5115 GCA_036725585.1 Prolixibacteraceae bacterium
AATTATTGTATATAAAGCTCGACCACACTTTTTCGTCATCCTCAAGCAACAGATACTGATAGGAATTAAGCGTTTTGTAAATTTTCGCATTGCCCGTTGAGGTCATCAGCCGGGTAGCCACGTGGTTTTTCACCACTCCTTCCATCAGCGATGTTTTCATTAAGATCCAGGGCTCGTCGTCGCCTTCGATCATGATGTTTTGTTCCCCGTATTTATTCGGATTCAGGTTCTGGTACAACAAACGCCGCCCATAAATCGTCGTGTTCCCTTCCATCATCGAGTCGGTGGGAAGGAACAATTGAAAGTCGACGTTGTCGGACATGAGGGGCTGCACCATCTCCGACTGGTCCATCATGTGCAAAAACATGCGGTATGCAGGATTTTGGAAAGCAGGCGCGGTGATCCCTTCAAACATCCTGGGCACCGAAAGACTGTTTAGTCCGTACAGGGTGCCGTTTGCACAAATTCTTTTCAGGGAAACATCCTGCGTGTTGAATTGAATCACATTGCCGTATTTGCTGGTGATCTTACCCGCTTCAATTTCTTCGGGAAAAACAATATCCCCTTCGTATACCTGATTGTCGAGTAAATACTTCACAGGAAGAAAATGCACAAGGGAAATATCGGGATAAAAGGGGCTCCAGAAATCATCGAAGAAGCCGGTCAATGCATCATTGTTTGGGGCAAAAACGTTGTTTGACAGGCGGGATAAACGGCCAAGATCGGCATAGTCGGGCAAACCCGACTCCCCGTTATACGACCATTCCGAGGCAATTTTGGGTAGGTCGACATGGTAATACAGATAGAGTTCTTCGCCATTTCCGTAATTGAGCGTCAAACCCTCGTCGAACTGAAAATCGGAAAAACGGTCGTAAAGACTTTGGAAAAGAGAATAATCCGGATTTTCCGCCAGTTGTTTATGAATGGTTTCAACCGGTTCGATAACCTGGTCGATAATGTAAACGTATCCGTTGTCGGTAACCAATTCGTATTCTTCTACATGGGCATTCGACACACAAAAAGCGCTGTCGGTCCCCGGCCAGGAGGTTGATGGATAGAAATACCCGTAATTGGCAGCGGGATCGATTTGCTTGGTTTCAAACAGCCGGTCGGAAAAAACCGGGAGAAAAAGCTCTTTGTGGTATACCGTTTTGCTTCGGTCGCTTGCATCGTTGGGCAGGGTGTTGTCGATGTATTCTTCGGGAAGGGAACTGCTTTTCGTCCGAAATTTGTAATACAGTCCGGCATCGTCGTAGGTTTCGTTCTGCGAAGAATTCCCTTCGGGTCGATAATTCAGGAATTTCGACCGATCGAAGGAATAATAGACCAGATGCAGCCCAACCAGTTTTTTCAGTTCAGCGGCTGGAAGATCGCTTACATTTTGTACACCCTTGCCGTTCAGATATTTTGCAAAAGCATCGTCGGTAGGGGCCATAACCGTAATGATCCCTTTTCCACGAATCACATCCTTGAAACCAGCCCGTTCCACTGCTTCCAGAAAATGCGTGAAATTTCCCCTCGAATCGAGCAATTCATACGCATTTCCTTTCAACCAGTCGGGAATTTTGTAGTATTTATCCATTTCCTTTTCACAGGATGCCAGCATAAGAATGGCGAGCAGAACAAGGCATCCGGGAAATCGCAGAATATTTATTCTCATAATCAAATAGTTGATTAGTAATCAAAACAAGAATCGTCCTATACAACAAAGGTAGGTTTGCGTCGAAAATTTATCCCTGATTATCGTACACAAAACACACGACAAACTGTTTTTTTGCTCCGGAAACCCGGGATTAATGCCCGGCCGGTTCGTCCCCGGCACGTTGTATCCGTTGATATTCGGAGGGCGTAATTCCGTAATATTTTTTGAATTGAATCCGGAAATAATCGGGATCGTTATATCCTACTTCGAAGGCCACTTCCATAATCGAATGTCCGTTTTGGCATAACAGTTCGCCTGCTTTTTTCATTCGGACAATGCGGATAAAATCGTTCGGTGCATGCCCGGTAATACCCTTCACTTTCTTATAAAAAACGGTTCGACCGAAACTGAAATGTTCGAGCAGCTGATCGACCGAAAAGTCGGGCTCAACCATCTTTTTAACGATCAATTGTTCCACCTTTTCCATGAAATCCCGATCGGGTTTTGCCTCCACCAACGAATGGGCCTTTACGTCCGAATCGCGCCGGAAGCGTTCCTGCAAAAGTTTGCGCTGCTGCATAAGATTCCGGATGCGGGTTTCGAGAAAATCCATATTGAAGGGTTTCACTACGTAATCATCCGCTCCGCTGTCGAGGCCCTGGATCTTATGCTCGTCGAGTGAAAGAGCCGTAAGCAAAATGACGGGAATATGGCTGGTGAAAAATTCCCGTTTCAGGGTGCGGGTCATTTCCAGTCCGTCCATATCGGGCATTAGTATGTCACAAAGAATCAGGTCCGGATTTTCTTTCCGGGCTTTTTCGAGACCGATCCGCCCGTTTGCTGCCTGAAGAACCTGGTATTGAACAGAGAGACGCGCCGTCAGAAATTGGAGCATCTCGACATTGTCTTCTACTATCAGGATCCGCGATGCAGATTTTCCCGATTTTTTGGGAGATTTGTCGGGGAGCGGATCATTGGAACCCATACCCACAATGTATTTTCGGGTATAGTGAATCTCCGGAATTTCAGCAACCGGATCTTGATCGATGCGCTGCCCCGGAAGCCGGAGCGAAAAGATGCTCCCCTGGTTCAACCGGCTTTCGGCCGAAAGGACGCCACCCATGTTGGCCGCCAATTCAGCGCACAGGGAAAGACCGATTCCCGTGGTGGTTTCATCTATCCAGCGGGAACGTTTCCCCTGATGAAAACGTTTGAATAGTTGGGGTAAATCGTTTTCATCAATTCCCTCCCCTTCATCTTCCACCGTAATGATCAGGCAATCCCGGTTTTCTCCCTGCACCAGTTTCAACATAATTTTCTTTTCGTCGGGGGTATGCTTAAACGCATTGGAGAGTAAATTAAAAACAATCTTTTCGAGGGAGAGAAAGTCAAGGGTAAGCACATATTCCCCGGGTGGATGATGAAAACCGAAGACCATGTTTCGCTGCCGGGCCAAAGGAAGAAAAGCAGTATGTATTTCGTCGAGAAAGCTGATCAAATCGCCGGTAGCCCGCTCGGATTGAAAAACACCTTTTTGAATTTTGCGGAAATCCATCAACTGATCGATCAGCTCCTGTAATTTCCGGCTATTTCGTTGAACGGTTTTCAGCGATGTTTGAAGGGAAGAACCCTTTATTCTACCCGCCAACATTTCTTCAACAGGTCCCTGGATAAGGGTCAAAGGTGTTTTCAATTCATGGGAAATGTTCGTATAAAACTTCAGCTTGTCGTCGGCCAGTTGTTTCTCGAGCAGAACTTCGTGCTTCAGCTTAATGCGCTCCACCTGTAAGCGTTGGAGCAGTAAGAAAAGACCAAGAAAAACAACCAGGTACAACGAATAGGCCCAGGGAGTTTTCCACGGAGGTGCTTGAATTGTAAAGGCCAGTTGCCTCTCCGGATTCGACCAGATTCCATCGCTGTTCGACGCTCTGAGCCGAAACAGATAATCACCGGGGGGCAGGTCGCGGTATATGACGGTAGTAAGGTTCCCCTGGTCGTTCCAGTGATCCTCGTGCCCTTCGAGTTTATACGAGTACTGAATCCGTGAGGGCGCCTTATAATCGAGGGCGGCAAATTCAAAGGTCAGGAAGTTTTCGTTATGCCGAAACCGCAAACATTTAAGGGAATCGCCCCAGGCCCGGCGGGCTTCCATAAACCGGCCCCGATTCTCTTCCCCGTTCATTTTCAGACCAGTGAGAACAACCGGCACGGTTCGATCGGATTTAACAATCGCCGATGGATCAAACCATAGCATGCCCGATATATGCCCAAAAAGTAGTTTTCCGGAAGAAGTTCGCAATCCGTTTCCTTCGCTAAAGGAATACTCGCTAAGACCGTCGGCCGTGAAATAACTTTCAAAGCGACCGGTTTCGAGCGATCGTTTATTCAATCCGAAATCCGTACTGATCCACATGTTTTTCTGCGAATCCTCGGCCAATCCCAACACCATGTTGCTCGACAAACCCTCGTCGCGGGAAAATGCCTGGATCTGGAAGGTCAATTCTGGGCCGCTTTTTATCAGCCGGTTTACCCCGCCGCCAAGGGTTCCAACCCAGATACAGGAATCCGAATCTTCGCACAAGGCAATCACATCGTTGTAGGTGATACCCTCGTGGGAACCAGGACGAATAATCGAAGAAAAATATTTCTCATCGGCAGCGCCATACGCCTGCTCCACCACATTCAATCCATTGGATGTACCAATCCAGATATTGCCTTCATGATCTTCGAGGAAACAACGTACCCGGTTGTCCGAAAGAGTTGCCGCAACAGAGGGATCGTGACGGTAGGACAACACCCGTTGCTCTTCGCAAAGAGGATGTTGGATCACGTTGATTCCACCCAGATACAGAGCTACCCACATTTGGCCGTTTCGGTCGAAGTGAAGGTCATAAACGTCGTTATGCAACAGGGTAAACGGTTTTTTGCTCCGTGTGGTAACATGGATAACCTCAGGGGCATGTATTGGCCCGTTTCCGGCTTCACCGGGCAAATTCCGGATTATATAAAGGCCGTCGCCCTTGGTCCCGATCCACAGATTCCCCTCATTGTCTTCTTCAAAAGCATAAACTCCGGTATGGATCGAAACGCCGGGGAGTTCCCCCAAACGAAATACCTGTTCGAAAAGCTGGTTGTACACCACCACATCGCCCCGCTTGTTCCCGGTCCAGATCCATCCCCGGTGATCCTCAAAAACGGCCCTGACCTCGTTCGAAAAGTCTCCGTCCGGTCCGGTTGATCCTTCGATGGAATGAAAATTACCCTGTTCCAGGTTAATGATGTTAACGCCCCGCTGGTAGGTACCGGCCAGTAAATTCCCCGCCCGATCCTGGAAAACAGACAAGATAAGATTGGACGATAAGCTGGCCGGGTTATTTTCGTCGTGGAGATATTGTTCGAATTGTTCCGTTTCCCGGTTGAAACGGGAAATCCCTCCCCCATAAATACCCACCCAAACATCGCTGTTTAAATCC
>DAIMEA010000323.1:0-5111 GCA_036725585.1 Prolixibacteraceae bacterium
CGGATAAATCATCAACGATCCAAAACATTACTTTTTTTTCAGCAGACCCTAAATAGTCGGTCATTTTTCGGAAGGCATGCCCCCGGTGACTGATCTTGTTTTTTTCATTCAGGTCCATTTCAGCAAACGACAGAGTATAACCATCGGGCTGAAAAACGGGGTCATAACCAAAACCCTGCTCGCCCTTTTCATGCTCCAGAATGGTTCCGTTAACCACTCCTTCAAACAGGATTTCCTTGCCGTCGATGACCAGGGAGATAACGGTTCTAAAACGGGCGTTCCGGTTTTTTATTTTATGAAGCCGGGAAAGGAGTTTTTGGGTATTGTCGCGTGCGTTACGCTGGGGCCCGGCATAGCGTGCCGAATGGACTCCCGGAGCGTTGTTCAGGGCTTCTACTTCCAGCCCCGTGTCGTCGGCAAAACAAGAATACCCGTAGTTTTCATAAATGTAGTGCGATTTTTGGGAAGCATTTCCTTCGAGGGTATCCTGATCTTCGGGAATTTCTACCGTACATCCGATATCGGCAAGGCTTAATAATTCGAAATTACGGTTCAACAATTCCCGGATCTCTTCGAGTTTGTGTTTGTTGTTGGTAGCGAATACAAGTTTCATGGTTCCGGGTTATTTATGGATTGCATAATTCAGATAATTTTGAAAAATCGAGAACGCTTACCTGCCGGTAGCGAATGTCGATAAGGCCTTCTTCCTGCAGCTGCATGAAGATCCTCCCCACCGAAGGACGGGCAACCCCGAACAGATCGGCCAGCTCTTCCTGAGAATGTCGAATTTTGAACGACTGCGACAAACCTGCTTCACTGATAAGATAAAAGGCCATTTTTGCCTTTAACGTCCGGAAGGAAAGAAAGCGAAGTTTCTCGGAAAGAAATTGGGCCCGAGATGAGATCATGGAAAGAAAATTCAACAAAACCTGCTGATTTTCATGAAATATGCGCAGCAACGCCGGGCGGGGAATGATGATGAGGCTCGCTTCGGTAAGCGCCATAACGTTTACGGGGAAATGGTTGTTTTTCCCAAACAGAAAAGCAGAAGCAAGGAAAGAAGGTGCTTCCATATCTTCAATTTTCAGGACTTTCCCGCTTGGTCCAATCATTTCTCCTTTTACCGTTCCCCCGATCACAATCAACAGACGGTCGCAGGGTTCTCCCTGTCCGACAATCAGGGCTCCGGGCGGAAAACGCCTGCGCTGAAAAACCGCTCGTGCGAGAAGCTCATCCACTTCTCCTTTATCGCAACCCCGGAACAAGGGCAAATCGGCAACCGGAATTTCCATCGTTTTTTTCCCAAATGTAACAAATGTGACAGCTTGCCGGATCGGATAAAGTTAGTTTTGTGTGAAAAAAACAGAAGAATATGATCCGTGAAATTGTGACCATCGATGAAGCATTATGCAATGGATGTGGCTTGTGTGTTCCCAACTGCCACGAGGGTGCCTTACAGATTATCGACGGGAAAGCCCGTCTGGTGAGCGATCTGATGTGCGACGGGCTGGGGGCCTGCCTCGGCCATTGCCCCGAAGGCGCCATTACCCTCGAAAAAAGAGAAGCCGCTCCGTACAACGAAACCGAAGTGATGACGGGAATGGTGAAAAAAGGGAGAAACACGGTGGCAGCCCATCTGAAACATTTACACGAGCACAACGAAACCGGTTTTTTACAGGAAGGGATCCGATATCTTCGCGAAGCGGTCGAAACACTGAATTTTGATCCCGAAGAAGTTATCGACGAAGTATTTGGGAACAAGCCGGAACAGGCGGCTCCGTGTGCTTCCGGCGGCTGCCCGGGATCAAAAACCGTGGTGTTCGATGCTCCTATAGACTTTCGGATGGCCGGTGAACCCCGGCAACAAGCCTCCATGTTGCGCCAGTGGCCGGTGCAACTGCACCTGATCAATCCCCTGGCTCCCTATTTCCGAAAAGCGGACCTCCTGGTCGCGGCCGACTGTACCGCCTTTTCGATGGGAAATTTCCACCGCGACTGGCTGCAGGGGAAAAGCCTGGTCATTGCCTGTCCGAAACTCGATCACGGAGCCGAACAATACATCAACAAACTGGCCCTTCTGATCGATGAAGCACGGGTAAACACCATCACCGTGATGATGATGGAAGTACCCTGCTGCGGCGGCTTGCTGGGTATGGTAAAGGAAGCCCGGATGATGTGCTCTCGCAACGTACCCGTGAAAACCATCCTTGTCGGCATTAAAGGCGAAGTATTGCGCGAGGAATGGCTATAAGGCGAATAACGAATTTATTGTGCGGTTTTTTTATACCCTGCGAAAGTAAAAAATATACCGCTATTCTCCGGGTAGCTTGATCCAAAGACCGGCAACGCCCAGATAGCGCACTTTTTGCAGATTGGCCCAGGCATCGACCCGTGCAGCAACAAAGTGGTTGCTGTATTGGTAACTGCCCAGCACCTGCAATTCGGTAGCCTTGTTGATGCCCTTTTCTGCCAACTGGTCGATGATGTTGTTCTCATCGACTTTTTCGCGCTTACGGGCAAAATCTTTTTTCACCCATTCTTCAAAATCCTTCTCGGTGGGTTTCAGAAAGGCCAGGGCTCCGGCCAAAACAATCAAAAAAAGAACAAATCGTGTTAATTTCTTCATTATAAAATGGTTAAAAGTTCTTTCAAGTCAAAAATCTCAAAAGTGGGTTTTCCGTTTTTAGCGTCATCGATGGATACCCGCCTGGGATTGAAAAACACCTGGTCGATTCCGAATTTTTTGGCGCCAACAATATCGCTTTCCCACGAATCGCCAATCATCAGGCTTTCTTTTTTCCGGGCATTGCTGCTTCTGATGGCATGCTCAAAGATTTCGCGCGAGGGCTTTGGTGATTTGATTTCTTCGGAAATGTATACATCCGTCAGAAATTTCTGCAGGCCGGTATTGATCAGTTTGTCCTGTTGGACTTCTTTGAACCCGTTCGTAATGATGTGTACTTTGTAGCCCCTGTTTTTCAATTCCCCCAAAACCTCTTCCGTTCCCGGGAAAAGGTTGGTTTGGGTGGTCATTATCTGCAGGTACAGATCGTCGATTTCAAGCGGAGAAACCGAAGGCGCAATGCCAAATTCAGCCAAAGTATCGGCATGGCGCTTCACTCTGAGAATGTCCTTGGCCAGTTTCTTTTCACGGTATTGCTCCCAAAGATCCTCGTTGATACGGGCATATACCTGGAAATAAGCATCGAAGGAGGGGAGCAGCGGTGTAAGGGCCAGGCGGTCGAAAGCCTCGTTCATGGCCAGGTATGCATTCCGGTCGAAATCATACAAGGTGTTGTCGAGATCAAAAAAAAGGTGGCGGTATTTCGTCATGTCTGATTATTTCGTTTACGAAAATAGAATTTTGATTTCATTCACCGGCCTGAACGATCGGTTTTTTAAAAAGAATCATTGTTGCCCTGGAAATAAAAAAGATTAAATGAATAAAAGATTAAATGAACAAAACCGATGCATGCTTTGTTTTGGTTTTCAAAATTGAAAATTTAGTTTTGTTTTTATCAAGATCCATACAATGAACCAACGCATCGATATTCATCTTCTTTCCTGCATGATGCCCATGGGCAGAATGATGCGAATGTTTTTGCGCATGAGCAAATAACGGGTTCATGGGTATTTGTGTACATGCGCTTTTCCTTACTTTTCATCCTGATCCTTCTGTAAAAAATATACCGGAAACCTGCCGTTGGATATTTTCAGGATCATCAATCACAGAAAACATTTTTAAATCATAGAAAAATGACAACGAATTACCGTTACGAAACCCTGCAACTCCATGCAGGCCATACCCCCGACGAAACCACCCTTTCGAGGGCAGTACCCATTTATCAAACCACTTCGTACGTGTTCAGGAATTCGGAACACGGGGCAAATCTGTTTGCACTTAAGGAGTTCGGCAACATCTACACCCGGCTGATGAATCCGACAACCGATGTATTTGAAAAGCGGATCGCCGCCCTTGAAGGCGGGGTTGCCGCCGTTGCAACTGCCTCGGGCCACTCGGCCCAGTTTCTGGCTTTGAACAACATCCTTCAGGCTGGCGAAAACTTTGTCACTTCTCCCTTTTTGTATGGCGGATCGTTCAACCAGTTTAAAGTGGCATTTAAACGCCTGGGAATCGAAGCCCGTTTTGCAAGCGATGATTCGGCTGAAGCCATTGAGCCTTTAATCGACGAAAATACAAAAGCCCTTTATATTGAAAACCTGGGCAATCCCAATTTCAATGTCCCCGATTGGGAAAAGATTTCGGCGCTAGCCCGAAAATATGATTTGCCGCTCATCGTCGACAACACCTTTGGCGCCGCCGGATATTTGTTCCGGCCCATCGAACATGGGGCCAACATCGTCGTCGAATCGGCCACAAAATGGATCGGAGGCCATGGGACCAGCCTCGGAGGCGTAGTGATCGATGCAGGAAATTACAACTGGGGAAACGGGAAGTACCCTCAGTTTACCGAGCCATCGGAAGGTTATCACGGCCTGATTTTCTGGGATGTGTTTGGCGACCGGGGGCCGTTTGGAAACATTGCTTTTGCCATACGGTTGCGGGTAGAAGGCTTGCGTGATTTTGGCCCGGCCATCAGCCCGTTCAATTCCTTCCTCCTGTTGCAGGGGATCGAAACCCTATCGTTAAGAGTGCAGCGTACGGTGGATAACACACGGGAACTGGCCCGCTGGCTGGAAAAACATCCCAAAGTGAAGTCTGTCAATTACCCCGGACTGGAAAGCAACCCGTACCACCTCCTTGCGAAAAAATATCTGAAAAAGGGTTTTGGGGGCGTACTCACCTTCCGGCTTAAAGAAGGAGAAAATGCAGCTACAGCTTTTGTCGACAAGCTGAAATTGATCAGTCACCTGGCCAATGTGGGCGATGCAAAAACCCTGATCATCCATCCGGCCTCAACCACCCACCAGCAATTAAGCCCCGACGAGCAAAGGGCTGCCGGGGTTTTGCCCGATCAGTTGCGCTTGTCGGTAGGCATTGAACATATCGACGACCTGAAAGAGGATCTGGAACAGGCGCTTGGATGATGTACGGCTAAGGCTGAGATTGAGGTTTAAGAGGGAACAAGAGCTGACAGAAAAGCAAATAC
>DAIMEA010000324.1:0-5097 GCA_036725585.1 Prolixibacteraceae bacterium
ACGATTAACGTTTCCACTTCTTGAGCGGTCGTTGTTGGATGTGCCGACCACCGGACCCAGCCCGGCTTGACCGAAAAATCGCCATGGCTGATGTGGTCGGTAATCTCGAGCGATTTCTCATAACTCATTTCGAGCAAATAATGCCCGTAGGTACCGGCACATGCACAGCCACCCCGCGTTTGGATGCCGTATCGGTCGTTTAGCAGCCGTACGACCAGGTTGTAATGCAGTCCTTCGATGTAAAACGAGATAAGGCCCAGCCGGTTGCGATGTTCGTTGGCCAGAATGCTCACTTCCTGGATGGTATCGAGCCCTTCGAAGGCCTGGCGGAGCAATTCTTCTTCCCTTTTTCGGATGTTTTCCACACCCATCTGATTTTTCAACTGTAGACATAGTGCCGTCCGGATGCTTTGCAAAAAACCGGGTGTGCCGCCGTCTTCCCGGGCTTCTATGTTGTCGACATATTTGTATTTACCCCACGGATTCGTCCAGTCGACGGTCCCTCCGCCCGGGTTGTCGGGCGCTTCGTTGTGGTACATCGAAGCATCGAAAACCAGCACGCCCGATGATCCGGGCCCGCCTAGGAACTTGTGGGGTGAAAAGAGAATGGCATCGAGTTTTTCCCTGGGGTCATCGGGGTGCATATCGATGGGATCGTAAGGAGCCGAAGCAGCGTAATCGACAAAAACAACCCCGCCGTGCGCATGCATGATCCGGGCCAGTTCATGAATCGGCGTACGGATACCGGTTACATTCGAACAAGCGGTGAACGAGCCGATTTTGAAATCGCGGTCGGTATATCGTTCCAATTCTTGTTCAAGAATCGACGGATCGACCAGCAGCCCTTCCCCGGGGGGGAGCACCACCACGTCGGCCAGGGTCTCGTGCCACGAAGTATGATTGGAGTGATGCTCCATGTGCGTCAGAAAAACGACCGGTTTGTTCCGTTCCATCTGGCATTTTTTCCGTGATACCTTTCCGCAGTATTTTAAACCGAGAATCCGTTGAAATTTGTTGATCAAACCCGTCATTCCGGTCCCCGATGTCAGGATAACATCATTGGGGCCGGCATGGACCTGCTGTTTGATATACTCGTGCGACCACTTGTAGGCCAGCGTCATCCGCGTGCCGGTTTCGGTGGTCTCGGAATGGGTGTTCCCGACAAAGGGCCCGAAAACATTCCGAATCGCATCTTCAATGGGACCGTAGAGCCTGCCGCTGGCAACCCAGTCGGCATACAGGATGTTCTTTTCTCCATAAGGCGTCCGGAACGTCGCATCCACACCAATGATGTTGCGACGGAACGGTAAAAAGTATTCTTCCAGGTTGTGCATCGTTGCGAAATATATTCAAATTAATAGAAAATCCGATGGATTTTGGGAAACCTTTGTCATATTTCCGGATTGAGAATCCACGTTTGGTAGAAAAATGATAATTTGGTCTTCCGTTGATACAATTTATTCGTCCAATCGTTTAAGCATTTCGGATGACCGAGCAGGAGTTTAAGATACAGGTGCTTCCTTTTGCAAAAATCGTTTTCCCCCTGGCAAAACGGATGCTGGCCTCTGACGATCGGGCCCGGGATGCCATTCAGCAAAGTATGTTGAAATTGTGGGAGAAACGAAAACAATTGAAGGATTGTGCTCACTTGAAAGCTTTTGTATTTCGGGTAGTGAAAAATACCTGCCTCGACGAACTGAAAAGGAAAAAAACGGTCGGGCTTGAATCGTCGAATTTGCTGTATGTCCCGGTCGATTCGCACGAAAAGCAGGTTGAAGTGCAAGAAACGTTCAACATGGTGTTAAAAGCCATCGGCGAATTGCCGCAAGCCCAGGCCGAAGTCATCCAGTTGCGCGATATCGATGGATTGACGTTCGCAGAAATTGCTTCCATCGTAGGGAGCGATGAAGCCTATGTGCGGGTTCTTTTATCAAGAGCCCGAAAAGCCATTCGGACGAAAATTGAAAAAATGAATGCGTATGAATCAAAACAAGAATAATCGATCCAATGACTTCTGGTGCGGAAAGCTATCGCTCGATGAGGAACAGCTTTTCCTGGCCGGTGAAGCCGAACTTCCGGGTTCGGAACCCGATGCCGCGTATGCCCGTTTTGTTCGTTCGCAGCGCTGTGTTTCGCTTTCCCTTTCCGACGACGAACTTTGGAACTATATCCGGCATAAGGAAAAGAAGCGTTTTCTTTTTTATGGTTCGATCGCTGCATCTTTTCTGCTGATTGCCGGAACGCTCTTTTTTCTCGGAAGGGTACAGGACCGGCAGCAACTTCGCGACGAATTTGCTGTTCTGGAACAAACGCTGCGCTATGTGTCCGAAGAAATAGATCCGGAAAGCAAAACGGAAGTGAATGTGCTGTATGAAGATGACTATATTGTAATTGTATCAGAAAATTGAAGGAATTAGGCCATGAAATCAATCCTGTTTTTGATCCTTTCTTTGTTGTTGTTCACTGTTTGCGGATATGGCGGGGCCAATCCAACGCCCTTCCGGCAACTGGCTGAAAAATATAAACAACAAAACGATTTTTTTGTGTCCGAGCTGAGCCGGCGGACCATTCGTCTCTATCTGAAAGAAAAGAACCCCGAAGAAAAGGTGGCCGATGCTCTCGAAAACATCAAGCAACTGAATGTGCTGACCTTTTCCATGTCGGAGGTGAGTCGTGTTGCGGTTTTTATCGATGATGTCGAACAATCGTATTCGCTATCGGACTATACTCCGTTTAAAGTGTACCGAAATACCTTCGGGAACAAAATGGTTTTTCTGAAAGAGAAGGATGAAACGATCAGCGATCTGATTGTGGTTCGTTCGGACATGGAACGCGTTACGCTGGTCGAAATAAACGGAAGCCTCGATTTGGGGAAAACCCTCCAGTTGAAAGATGTATTGAAGATTGACGGGTTGGATGCCCTATCGGCTCTTGAAGAGCCTGCGCCCGAAATGAAAATTGAGAATCCCATCCTGCCTCCATATAAAAAGAAAATATTGCCCCATAACCCCGACGGGAAACAGGCTCCCCGCGATGGTTTTCGATTCTGGCTTCTCGGCGATAAAGAACCCCGGCCAACAAGAGGGGGCCACACCGGGAATTTCGACGAATTATTATCCTATCCCGGCTTACGGGATCGTTCCGGCTACGACAAGCTTACCATTTACAATAAATCGGGGGAAACATTGCTTACCACCCCGGGTATCCCTATGGTGTATATCAATGGCTATGCCTCTCAAAACGATTACAAAGCATCGCTCCAAAACCTCAATCCCGAATGTGTCCAGAGTATTCATGTGACAAAAAACAACAACGGCCTTACTGCCAACATGATCGAAGTAGCCCTCAAGGGTGATGCCAACGATGCGTTTACTGTATGTGAAGGCATGCTTTATTTTGGGCAGAACGGATACATTCAGTCGGTGATGATCGACGATGACTGTGGCCCCGGCTTATTAATCGATTGCCATAAAAAGCCCATTTCGGAGATCATGCAGTTTCATCCCGATCAGGTAAAATCGATTGAGTTGACCACCGATCCGAGAAATTGCGAAGGGAAACTCCAGGGCGAATACGTTGTGGTTGAATTGAAATAGGTTTTTCCGCGTCAACTTTTTTTCTACTCATTTGTTTTCCTTTCGAAACAAAAACAAACGAGTTATGGATTTTCATGTGAATTTTTTGGCCGTTGTCCTGGCAACCCTTTCTGCTATGGTCCTGGGTAGTATCTGGTATGGTCCCCTTTTGGGGAAACAGTGGATGAAACTGAACCGGTTTACCGAAGAAGACATCAAAAAAGCAGGACCTTTTTGGAAAACCTTGATGGTAACGCTGATCATGTATCTGATCGCTTCCTTTGGTCTCAGCATGTATTTGGGGGAAAACCCGGGAATATCGTTTGGCGCTTTTGCCGGTTTTGCCACTGCTTTCTTTTGGATTGGTACATCAAAGTTCAACAATGTGACTTATGAAGGCCAAAGCAAAAAACTCTGGTTGCTTCATTTTGGATACGATGTGTTGGTGTATACTGTAATGGGGATCATCATCGGGGCGGTTCAATAAGCTCGTTTACCTTAAGATTCGTTTACCAATCTGAAAACCCGTTCTTCATTTTGCAGGGGAAATGGTTTTGTACAGGTACCTTTGCCGAAAAACGATTATTATGAGAGGATCCTACGATTTTGGCGAAGTTATTCAGCCGTTTTTGGTCCAACTGGGTCGTCCATTTCGGCTTCGGGCTGTCTTTTTCGACATGGATGGGGTACTTTTCGATTCCATGCCCCAGCATGCCGAGGCCTGGCTCAGCGTGTTTCGCAAAAACAATCTGGATATCCCCGAGGCTGAACCCTATCTGAACGAGGGGAGCACAGCGTTGTATACCGTTCGGAAGATGTATCGGAACTATGCAAACCGGGAAGTGAGCGAAGCCTTTGCCAATACCATCCGTGCCCAAAAGCACGAAGCCATGGCTGCGTTGCCCGAGCCCCCTGTTTTTGAAGGCATGCCCGGCTTGATCGGGCAGATCCGGAAACAGGGAATCGATTGCTGGGTGGTGACCGGTTCGGCCCAGGAAATTCTGCTCGACCGGCTCGAAAAAGCCTATTCCGGGCTACTGAAACGGGAGAAAGCCGTTACAGGCCTTGAAGTCCATCACGGAAAACCCCATCCCGAGCCCTATCTGAAAGCCCTGGCCAAATCGGGTTTCCAAAAGCACGAAATCATAGTAATCGAGAATGCACCCCTGGGTGTCGAATCGGCCAAAGCAGCCGGGCTTTTTACCATCGCGGTCAATACAGGGCCGCTCGATCCGTTCGTTTTGAAAAATGCAGGAGCCGATATCGTCCTTCCCGGGGTGCAGGCTTTGCAGGAAAACTGGGGGTGTATTTTTACCGCACTCACTTCCGAATTTCGTTCCTGAAAAGCAGCCCTCTTGTCATGTTCTGCTTTCGATAAACCGGAGAACATTTTGTTCGATCCGAGCCATTACGTTGGCAATGTCGGCCTTTTGGAAGGTCTCACCCGTAATATTTTCAAACAGTTCAATATAGCGTTCGCTGACACTGTTCGTGTATGCATCGGTCATTTCGGGCACCTTCT
>DAIMEA010000325.1:0-5096 GCA_036725585.1 Prolixibacteraceae bacterium
AAGGACCCGCAAGGAACAGCTTATTGCCCTTGTTGGTGCCGGGGGCGATCGCGACAAAACAAAACGACCCGAAATGGCATCCATTGCCTGCCACTTTAGCGACAAACTCATTCTGACATCCGATAATCCACGAACCGAGGATCCCCTTAAGATTCTCCGCGATATGGAGGCCGGTGTCGGCACGGCCGACAAAAAGAAGGTGGTCACCATCCCCGACCGGCGCGCGGCCATTAAAGCCGCGGTGTTGATGGCTGCACCGGGCGACATCATTCTTATTGCCGGGAAAGGACACGAAAACTATCAGGAAATCATGGGGATCCGATACCCTTTTGACGACCGTGAAGAAGTACGAAAAATTTTGGAACAAATGTAAACCAGGAACAAATGCTTTACCACTTGTACACATGGATCGAACATCTGGACATTCCCGGAATGGGGATGCTGCAGTATATCTCGTTCAGAACGGGTTTGTCGATCATTTTGTCGCTGGTTATTACCATGATATTCGGAAAAAAAATTATCCGCTTTCTGCAACGAAAACAAATTGGCGAAGAGGTTCGTACCCTGGGCCTCGAAGGTGAATCGAAGAAGAAAGGTACGCCCACCATGGGCGGCTTAATCATACTTACCTCTATTTTAGTGCCTACTCTCTTGTTTGCCCGGTTGGACAACATCTACATCTGGTTGATGGTCATCACAACGGTTTGGTTGGGATTAATTGGCTTCATCGACGATTACATTAAAGTCTTTTTGAAAGATAAAAAGGGACTTGCCGGAAAATTTAAAGTATTGGGGCAGGTATCTCTCGGTGTGATTATCGCTGTTACGCTTTACCTGAGTGATGAGGTTGTTGTCCGTGAAAAACTAAGGGACAACGATGGAAAACTGGTGCAACAGCTCACCGTCGATCCGGAAACCGGGCAACAAGGAGTGCGCTATCAAACAAGGGATGTGAAATCGACCCTGACCACCCTCCCTTTTGTGAAAAATCATGAGTTTAATTACAAGGTGCTGGTCCGGTTTCTGCCCGATAGCTGGCAGGAGGGCGCAGTGTGGCTTTTGTACACGCTGCTGATCATTTTTCTGATCACCCTGATTTCCAATTCGACCAACCTGACCGACGGACTCGACGGGCTCGCTTCGGGAACAACCGCCATCAGCGGTGTAACCCTGGGTGTCCTTGCCTATGTGAGCGGCCATGTGGTCTTGTCCGATTACCTGAACCTGATGTATATTCCCAACATCGGGGAATTGTCGGTTTTTATCGGGGCCTTTATCGGGGCAACCATTGGCTTCCTTTGGTACAATGCCCACCCGGCACAGGTATTCATGGGCGATACCGGCAGTCTGGCCCTGGGGGGCATTCTGGCCGTTTTTGCCATCATTATCCGAAAAGAGATCATGCTCCCCCTGTTCTGTGGAATTTTTATCATCGAAAGCCTTTCGGTAGTGATCCAGGTAAGCTATTTCAAACACACCAAACGAAAATATGGCGAAGGACGAAGGGTCTTCCTTATGGCACCCCTTCACCATCATTATCAAAAAAAAGGAATTGCCGAAGCAAAAATTGTGGCCCGCTTCTGGATTGTGGCTCTTTTGCTGGCGGTGGTTAGTATCGTAACCTTATTGAAAATTCGATAATGAGCGAGCGACTGGTCATACTGGGTGCCGGAGAAAGCGGCGTGGGAGCTGCCCTTCTGGGTAAGGCCAAGGGCTTCGATGTGTTTGTTTCCGACAGCGGGATCCTTCGTGATAAATACCGCAACGAATTGACCGGGCAGAACATAGCATTCGAAGAGGGCGGCCATACCGAGGCCTTGATCCTTAATGCCGACCGGGTGGTGAAAAGCCCGGGCATCCCCGACAAAGCCCCCGTTGTTAAAAAACTCATTGAAGCGGGCATTCAACCCGTTTCCGAAATCGAATTTGCTTTTCCCTATACGCAGGCCCGGCATATCTGCATCACCGGGAGCAACGGAAAAACCACTACCACCCTGATGATCTACGACCTGTTAAAACGTGCCGGTTACAGCGTTGGCCTGGCCGGAAATATTGGCGAAAGCTATGCCCGGATGGTTGCACGGGAACAATACGAATACTACGTGCTCGAGATCAGTAGTTTTCAACTCGATGGGATGTTTGCTTTTAAAGCCGATATTGCGGTTTTGATGAACATAACGCCCGATCACCTCGACCGTTACGGGTACTCCATGCAGAACTATGTTGATTCGAAATTCCGGATCGCCCGGAATCAAACGGCACACGATGCTTTCATCTACTTTGCCGACGACCCTGTTATCGCCGGTGAAATTGAGAAGCGGTCGATATCCTCTGTAAACATTCCCTTTTCCCTAAATCCTTTGATGAAGAATCCCGGGGCGGGAATCACCGACGAAAAAATAGTTGTAGCGTATCATAAAAACTCGTTTGAAATGTCCATTTATGACCTGGCACTGCAGGGAAAACACAATGCCTGCAATTCGATGGCAGCGGCCATCGTAGGGAAGGTTTCCGGAATCCGAAACGATTTCATTCGGGAATGCCTCTCCGGTTTTCAGGGAGTAGAACACCGGCTGGAAAAATACATCTCTGTTCACGGAATCGATTTTTTCAATGATTCGAAAGCGACCAACATCAACTCAACATGGTATGCGCTCGAATCGATGACCAAACCTACTGTGCTGATTCTGGGAGGAATCGACAAAGGAAACGATTACTCGGAATTGTACGACCTGGTTCGGGAAAAGGTAAAAGCTATTGTCTGCCTGGGAAACGATAATTCCCGCATTATTGAGGCATTTCAGAACATTGTTCCCGATATGGTGGAAACCCGCAGCATGGAACACGCAGTCCGATCGGCTTATTTTCTTGCCGAAACCGGCGATGTGGTTTTGTTGTCTCCGGCCTGTGCCAGCTTCGATCTTTTCGAAAACTACGAAGACCGGGGACGTCAGTTTAAGGAGGCTGTAAGAAATTTATAGATGAAACGATTTTTTTCCATATTGAAAGGAGACCGGGGCATCTGGCTGGTGATGATTATCCTGTCGCTGTTCTCACTACTTATTGTGTACAGTTCGACCGGATCGCTGGCCTACCGGCAAATGGGCGGGAATACCTTCTTCTATCTGGCCAAACAGTTTGTTTTAATTCTGGTCGGATTTGGAATCATCTTGTTTATTATCAATTATGTGCCGGTTAAGTTCATGTCTATTTTTTCGCCCATCATGCTGGCTGTATCTTTCGTGTTGCTCCTGGTTGCGCTGGTGTTGAACGTGGATGCAGAAGCCACAGGCCGGACCTTTAAGGTCGGATTCATCTCTTTTCAACCGGCCGAGTTGGTTAAAATATCTATGGTCCTGTTTGTTTCCCGACTGTTGGCAAACAACCAGGACCAGGAAAAAACGCCATCGAGAAAAACATTCTTCTGGATTTTGGGCATTAGCGGCCTGGTATGCCTGGCTATTTCCCTGTCGAACTTTTCGACGGCAGCCCTACTTTTTGCCACGGTTATGGTGCTCATGTTCATCGGGCGTGTTCCCTTGAAATTCCTACTGCTTACAATTTTGGGCGGAGTGGCTGTTGTGGTGGCCTTTTACTTTATGGCCACGGCCATCGACCTGGGACGAATCGATACGGTCAGGGGGAGGATCGATCGTTTTATTCACGGCGATCCCAATTCGGAAATCGGCATTACCCAGGCCGATTATGCCGAAATGGCTATATATCGGGGTGGACAAACCGGGCAGGGGCCTGGGGGCAGCCAGGTACGCAACCATATGGCCTCGGCCTATAACGATTTCATTTTTGCCATTCTGGTCGAAGAATATGGCTGGATCAGCTTCCTGGTTATCCTGGCCTATGTCATATTTGCCGGGCGGGCCGGCATCATCATCAAAAACAGCCGGCGAACCTTCCCGGCTTTCATGGTGGCGGGGCTTTCCCTGATGTTCGTCATGCAGGCCTTTATCAATATGGGGGTATCGGTGCGTTTATTGCCTGTTACCGGTCAGCCTCTGCCCTGGGTAAGTATGGGCGGAACATCGACTCTGTTTACGGCTATTTCGATTGGGTGCATCCTTCGGGTAAGCTACCAGAACAAACTCGAACAGGAACCAGAAACAAAAGAACAGGAAAGCCGGGAAATGGAATTGCCCGACGAAGATCATGCCTTTGCCGATGCAGGGGCTATTCTTTAAACAATGCAACGCAGAGTATGGAGAAAAAAATAAAAATAATCATAAGCGGAGGCGGAACCGGAGGCCACATTTTTCCGGCCATTTCCATTGCCAACGAACTGATGGAGAAAGTGCCCGGAGTTGAGATCTTGTTTGTGGGCGCCGAAAACCGGATGGAAATGGAAAAAATACCCGCTGCCGGATATCGCATTGTTGGTTTACCTGTTATGGGATTTCCCCGCAAACCCGGGATAAACACCCTTCGATTTTTTTACAACCTGGCCCGAAGTATGCGGCGTGCGCGCCGGGTAGTGAAGCAATTCAAACCCGGAGTGGTGGTGGGTGTGGGCGGCTATGCCAGTGGTCCCATCTTGCGTGTGGCTGTTAACAAACATATTCCAACCCTGATCCAGGAGCAAAATTCCTATGCAGGAATTACCAATCGCTTGCTGGCCAAAAGGGTGGATGCAATTTGTGTTGCCTACGAGAAAATGGAACGCTATTTCCCCGCTGAAAAAATCGTCCACACCGGAAATCCTGTACGAAAAGAACTGCTCAAGGGGAAAACAAAAACCGGAGAAGCCCGTGCCCTCTTTTCCCTTCCAGAGGGGAAGAGCGTGTTGTTGCTCACCGGGGGCAGCCTGGGAGCCCGGACACTCAATGAGAGTGTCCTGGCTTCTCTCAGGCTGATCCGTAACAGTGCGGTTGAGGTAATCTGGCAAACCGGCAGTATGTACTATGGCGAAATGGAGGAAAAACTGAAAAACCAGGATATACCCAATTTGCATGTTTTTCAGTTTATTCAACGAATGGATCTGGCATACGCCCTTGCCGACGTGGTGGTATCCCGGGCTGGGGCAGGAACCATTTCCGAACTATGCCTGGTGGGGAAACCCGCTCTTTTGGTTCCTTCGCCCAATG
>DAIMEA010000326.1:0-5084 GCA_036725585.1 Prolixibacteraceae bacterium
AAATATGGCGACGACCGTTACACGTATGCCAATCCTTTTTGTTTATCAGAAGAAAACAACCGAATCTATTTGTTTGGACGCTGGACCGGTTTTAAACCCAATGTATCGTGGAGCGACGACGGGGGCGAAACCTGGTCGGAAAGCCGCGTTGTGGTTTGTCCGCAACCTTTTCAATGGATCGACCGGCCTTATGTGAAATATTTCAGCGATGGAAAAGAAAAAATCCATCTTGTTTTTACCGACGGTCATCCCCGCGACGAGGCCTTAAATTCGGTTTACTATGCCTGTTACCATCATGGAGCCTTTTTTCGTTCCGACGGAAAACAGATATGCACCATCGACGAACTTCCTTTTGAACCCAGCGAAGCAACCCTGGTCTACGATGCCCAAACAACAGGCCACCGGGCCTGGGTGTACGATCTGGCAGCCGACGAACAGGGAAACCCCGTCGTTGCTTACGCACGATACCCGTCCGAATGGGATCATATTTATCATTACACCCGGTTTAATGGTGACGAATGGATCGATACCGAACTGGTTCACTCGGGCAGGTGGTTCCCGCAAACTCCCGAAGGGGAAAGCGAACGGGAACCTCATTACTCAGGAGGGATGGCCCTGGATCCCAATCATCCCGGGAGGCTTTTCCTTTCACGACAAATCAACGGAATATTTGAAATCGAAATGTGGTCTTTTTCCCCCGACGATGCAACATGGCAAGTGACATCGTTAACCAACGACAGCGAAAATGACCAGGTGCGCCCCGTTGTTGCCCGTAGTTCGGTCCGAAACGGGAGAACGTTGGTTTTGTGGAATTCGGTGGATCAATATGTTCATTATACCCGCTTTCGCACCGGAATCCGGATGTGGATTGAGGAACCCTGAACAAGGGCGAAATAAAATCGGCTGAAACTTCTCCGGGATCAACCGGAACCATTGGATACCCTTTATGGAACAAAGCTTCGAGGGGTACGTACGTATGGCATCTTTTCCTTCCCCGACACTAAAGATAATTTTATATTTTTACCAAAAATTTTGGAGGCGCATTCGAATGAAGTTTCAATATCCAGCCTTTCTTTGGGCATTGTTTGTTTTGCTTGTTCCGGTCATCATTCATTTGTTGAACCTGAGGAGGCATCAGGTGGTCTATTTTTCGAATGTTGGCTTTTTGAAAAAAGTAAAAAGAGCGTCGCAGCGTAAATCGAAGCTCAAGCAATTGTTGATCCTCATTAGCCGGATATGTGTTCTTTTGTTTTTGGTTCTGGCTTTTGCCAAGCCCTATCACCCATCGTCCGACAACGGAAAACAGATCAGCAGGGTTCTTTGTTTGTACATCGATAATTCATTCAGCATGAGTGCCGACGGTCCCGAAGGGATTGCCCTCGAAAGTGCACGACAAAAAGCGTATTCCATTGTAAACGCCAGTTTGCCCGATACCCGTTTTGCACTTTTTACCAACAACCAGCAACAGAAACAGTACCGGTTTTATTCCCGCGAAGAAATGATCCGCCTGATTGGGGATGTCGAAGAACACCACACGGTAACCCCCCTTTCAACCATTTTACTTCGAATCAATAGTTTAATTAATAATTTTCTCCACGAAACCGGCCAGTCGGTTTACCTGATTTCCGACTTCCAGAAAATTTCGACCGATTTTCAAAATCTGGTGCCCGATACGCTTTCGTCGTATTTTTTTGTACCCGTTCCGGTTAATAAGGTTCCGAACCTGTACCTTGATTCCTGTTGGTTTGAATCGCCTGCTCATCATGTCAATCAGGTTGAAATTCTGAATGTTCGGGTGGTGAACAATTCGGAAAATACGTACAACCGTTTACCGGTTCAGCTTTTTATGAACGATTCTCTGAAGGCCCTCGCTACAGTCGATTTGTTGTCGGGTGAACAGAAAACGATACAGATGCAGTACACGAACATGGAAGCTGGATTGCAATGGGGAAAAGTGTCGCTATCCGATTATCCGGTTGTTTACGATAACCAGTTCTTTTTTATTTCCCGTGTTGATGATCGCTTGCAGGCTTTATTGATTTATGGTGGGACGCAGGCCGAAACAAAGAACATCGAGGCTCTTTTTGCCGGTGATGCATACATCCGGCTCGATCGAAGCCGATACGATCGTTTGCAGATCAGTCGCTTGTCGGATTATTCCGCGCTCATTTTGTTTGAACTTCCCGGAATATCTTCGGGTTTGTCGGAAGAATTGGTGAAATACAACCAGCAGGGAGGAACACTGATTGTCATTCCCCGGATCCCTGCGGATACGGCTGCTTACCATTTACTTTTTCAGTCGTTGAATTTTCCATCGTTTAGCAACGTCGATACAGTTCCCATACCGATTGCGGACCTGCGTTTCGATGATCGGATATACCGGAATGTGTTTCGTGCCGAATCGGATAAAATCGATCTTCCGGCAATCCATGCCCGTTACCGCTTCGACCGTGAAAAGGATACGCCCGTACAATCCCTGTTAACATTTGCCGACCGGACCGGAGCCTTGCTCTATACCCAACCGGGCAATGGCAATGCATACCTTTTTTCCTTCCCCTTTAGTGAAGAACGAAACGACTTTGTCGATCACCTCCTTTTTGTGCCAACGATGTACAATATGGTGCTTTATTCTTCGGTGGGGCAGGATCTTTTTTATGTATTGGGGAAAGATCGTTATTCTGCGATTCGATATCCATCCGATCGAATGTTCGAAAATCCCCTGGTTCGAAACAGGGAAAGCGGGGCTGAATGGGTTCCGGCTGTGCAGCGTCCGGATGGAAATTTTTTGCACTTGTCGATCGATCCCGAAATGGAGGCCGGTTTTTATTCGGTACGTTCCGGAGGGGATACAATTGGCGCTTTTGCGCTCAATTACGATCTCAACGAGTCGGAACTGAGTTACTATACTTCGGACGAGATCGAAACATATGCCCAACAAACAGGCATCCGGAATGTTGAAGTGATCAGGGAAAAAACGGGTGACCTGGAAAACCGGATACGGGAACTCGACTCAGGCCGGCAACACTGGAAATGGTTTATTGCTTTGGCTCTTTTTTTCCTGTTTATCGAATTTCTGATTATCCGGTTTTGGGACCGATTGTTTTGATTGACGATTGTCATAGCTCGTTTCCGGCCAATTCCCGATCTTCCCACAAAAATTGAAGAAAAAATGTATGAATACGCAGGAGTATATTGAAAGGGAAGAGTTTTATGGCGCCCACAACTATCACCCACTGCCGGTAGTGCTGCAAAAAGGCGAGGGCGTTTTTGTGTGGGATGTGGAAGACAAGAAGTATTATGATTTTCTCTCGGCTTATTCGGCTGTGAACCAAGGGCATTGTCATCCGAGGCTTGTGGCTGCCATGACCCGTCAGATCAGCACCCTGGCTCTTACATCGCGGGCTTTTTACAACAATAAGCTTGGTGAATGGGAAGAATACATGAGTCGCTATTTTGGCTACGATAGGATGTTACCCATGAATTCGGGTGCCGAGGGGGTGGAAACCGCCCTGAAACTAGCCCGCAAATGGGCATACAAAATCAAGGGAATTGCTCGTGAGAAAGCAAAAATAGTGGTTTGTAACGGCAACTTTCACGGCCGGACCATCACCATTGTGTCCATGTCGAGCGATCCCGATGCCTATAACGAATACGGCCCTTTCACTCCCGGTTTTGTCAACATTCCCTACGACGATGTTGTGGCTCTTGCCGAAGCCTTGTCGGATCCCGATGTGGCCGCCTTCCTGGTCGAACCCATCCAGGCCGAAGCCGGTGTATATGTTCCTGCCGAAGGTTATCTGAAAACAGCACGTGAATTGTGCGATCAGTATCAGGTATTGCTCATCGCCGATGAAATTCAGACCGGCATTGCCCGAACCGGTCAGATGCTGGCCTGCGACCACGAAGCCGTTAAACCCGATATTCTGATACTGGGAAAGGCCATTTCCGGGGGAATGTATCCCGTTTCCTGCGTTATGGCAAATAACGAGGTGATGCTTACCATTAAGCCGGGTGAACATGGTTCAACGTACGGCGGAAATCCGGTTGCGGCTACGATCGCTATGGAGGCCCTTCAAATCGTGCACGATGAAAAACTGGCCGAAAATGCCGAAAGAATGGGGATACTTTTTCGTGACGAAATGCGCCGTTTTTCTTCCGATCGAATCGTCGAAGTCAGAGGAAAAGGTCTGTTGAATGCCATAACCATCCGAACGTTGAATGGGAAAGAGGCCTGGGATGTGTGCCTGGCGATGAAGGACTATGGCGTAATTGCCAAACCCACACACGGTCATATAATTCGGTTTACACCTCCCTTAATCATTACGGAAGAACAGATGCGCGATGCCATAAGCCGGATTCAGAAAGCTTTGATTCACATGTGATTTCAGGTAAGCGCTGTGTGCGTGTTATTCGCTCATCCGGGAAACAACATGAACATCATATTCGGGTGTATAATGAACCAGATACAGGGTGTGATTCATTAGTCCGGAAAATTCACCTGTTTTCCGAAAGTCGAAAACACTCTGCAAGGTGTGGTCGTTGTACAATTCAGGTTGCTCAACAAAGTTCCTTCCGTATTTCTGAAAAGCCTGAATAAAGAATAGGGCAATGTCGTATCCCCGAAAACTGTATTGATTGGGTTCGGTGAGGAAGCGTTTTCGATAGGCTTGCAGAAAATTGTACACCTCCTCACGGGAATAATCGATGTGATTTGGGGTCAAAAAATGCAGGTTCAACCGGTGGAAGTACTCGGTGTTGATGCTTTTAAATCCCGGATAATCGCTCATGCCGATCAGGGTTATATCAAATTCTTCGGATAAAACATACAGGCTGTTGATGGCCCGGCTTAACAAAGCTTCCCGCTCGTTGCGCCTATTGGTTGCAGGAATGAACAGTACATTTTCCTGGTCGGGTTTCAGGCTGCGTTTTACCTGCCAATACCCCAGGTTTCCCCCTTCCAGAAAATCGACCTGCGTGTAGAGCACCTGGTCGGATTTAGGTTGCATGCCGCTGAAAAAGAACTTATCACGTACCATCGATACCAGTTTTTTTTCCGGAAGGGAATCGACTCCACCCAGGGTCAT
>DAIMEA010000327.1:0-5080 GCA_036725585.1 Prolixibacteraceae bacterium
ACCTTTCCCAATTATAACTGCAAAAGAAAAATTAACCTACAACCGGAACTTTGAGGGGATTGCCCGTAAACTTGAGAAAGCAGTCACCACCCGGGCCGACGATGAAGCAGCCGAAGAAGACAAGAATGCTTACACAAAATATTTTATGTACCAACCCTGCGAACAATGCGGTGGTACTAGATTAAATGAGCGTGCACGAAATGTGAAACTAAACGGGCTTGCCATTTCTGATGTTTGCCGTTTGGAACTGGTTGATGTTCTTACTTTTTTACAGAATATAAATGACGAAATATCCAAACCCATTTTGCGGAAAGCACAATTTTTGCTTCAACAGCTTGTGGAAATTGGCGTGGGCTATTTATCGCTCGACCGTTCGGTTAGCACACTTTCAGGAGGGGAATCGCAACGGGTAAAAATGAGCAAGCAAATGGACTGCAACCTGGTTGACATGTTATACGTTCTCGATGAACCTACTATCGGCCTGCATCCCCGGGATACCGAGAACCTGATGAATATCTTGTTTCGTTTAAAAGAAAAAGGAAACTCTGTATTTGTGGTAGAACACGACCCCGATATTATCCGGGCTGCTGAATGGATCATCGATATTGGACCCAAAGCAGGCAAATATGGAGGGAGTGTGGTGTATAACGGCGAACCCGGAGGATTGCAAAATACCGATAGCCTCACAGGTGCATGGCTCCGGGAAAAAAGCAAACCGACCTTTAAGCGAAAGCAGGGAACTTCGTTTTTTGAAATCAATAACGCTACCTCGAACAATCTGAAGAATGTGTCAGTGAAAATTCCAAAAGGGGTGTTGACCTGCGTTACAGGAGTTGCCGGAAGCGGGAAAAGCAGCCTGATTCACGAGTGCTTTGCCAAACAACATCCCGGGGCAATTGTTATCGACCAATCTCCCATTGGAAAATCATCAAGAGCGAATGCAGCAACATTTATTGGGGTTTTTGATTTAATACGAAAAGAATTTGCCACCGCAACCCATTCCGAAGCCTCATTGTTCAGTTTCAATTCAAAAGGAGCATGCCCAAAATGCAACGGACAAGGGGTATTGACTTTTGAACTTCATTTTTTGGATTCGGTAAAAACACTCTGTGACGAATGTGAAGGAAAAAGGTATCATTCCGAGGTACTGGAACAGAAATTCAACGGCAAAAATATTTCCGAAGTACTGGATATGACGGTGAATCAGGCATGCGAATTTTTCGATTCATCAAAAATAAAGAAACACTTATTCCTTTTGCAGGAAGTGGGTTTAGGGTATTTAAAGTTAGGACAGTCACTCAGCACCCTGTCAGGTGGTGAATCACAACGACTAAAAATCGCAACGGAATTGAAAAAAGAAGGCAATATTTATATTATGGATGAGCCAACAACGGGACTTCACATGTCGGATATTGAAAATTTTTACAAAATCGTTAAGACCCTGGTAAAAAACGATAATACGGTGATTATTATCGAACACAATCTCGATATTATCAAATATGCCGACTGGATTATCGACCTGGGCCCCGAAGGAGGGAAAAAGGGTGGCGAAGTACTATTTCAAGGACTTCCGGAAGACATTGTGCACTGTGAACAGTCGGTGACAGGAAAATATGTACGGAATGTGATTTCATGATCCCGCTTTGCGAAAATGATCAAAAAGAAGGGAAAAAAAGAGCAGAATCAAAACACCATTTGATAAAGTGCCGACTATACCGTTGCCGGAATCGGTGGCAGCATCAGCTGGCTTTCAGCAGCTTCATTCCGGCATTTTCCACCTTGTCGCGGGCGTAGCTTTCGGAAATGACAAATTTCTTATGTCCGTTCGAAGGCATTTCGAACATGGCATCGGTCATGATGGTTTCACAAATTGAGCGCAATCCCCGGGCACCGAGCTTAAATTCGACGGCAATGTGAACAATATAATCCAGGGCTTTTTCTTCGAATGACAGTTGAATGGAATCGAGTTCAAAAAGCTTGATATACTGTTTTACCAGAGCATTTTTGGGTTCGGTTAGTATTTTTCGAAGTGCCGGTGGGTCGAGCGGATCGAGGTAGGTGAGTACGGGAAGCCGGCCGATGATTTCCGGGATAAGGCCAAAGGCTTTTAAATCCATCGGGGCGATGTACTGCATCAGGTTTTCCCGGTCGATATGGGCGGTGCCTTCGATGGCGCTGTAGCCAACCACCTTGGTGTTCATGCGTTGGGCAATTTTCCGTTCGATCCCGTCGAAGGCGCCCCCGCAGATGAAGAGAATATTTTTCGTGTTTACCGCGATCATTTTCTGTTCGGGGTGTTTCCTTCCGCCCTGGGGCGGCACATTCACCACCGATCCTTCGAGCAGTTTCAACAGGCCCTGCTGAACCCCTTCGCCCGAAACATCGCGGGTGATGGAGGGGTTGTCGCCTTTGCGGGCAATTTTATCAATTTCGTCGATGAAGACGATGCCCCGTTCGGCGGCTTCGACGTTGTAATCGGCTACCTGGAGCAGTCGGGTCAGAAGGCTTTCGATATCTTCGCCCACGTAACCGGCCTCGGTTAGTACCGTGGCATCGACAATGGTAAAGGGAACGTGCAGCATCTTGGCAATGGTGCGGGCCAGGAGGGTTTTCCCGGTACCGGTGGGGCCCACCAGGATGATGTTCGATTTTTCGATTTCGGTTTCGTCGTCGTTCACTTTTTGCCCCAGTCGTTTGTAATGATTGTATACGGCTACCGATAATATTTTCTTGGCATGGTCCTGACCGATCACGTATCGGTCGAGGAAGGCTTTGATCTGGACGGGTTTTAAAAGCTCAATTCCTTTCAGGTCGAAGGTGCCTTTACTTTTAAATTCCTCCTGGATGATGGAATAGGCCTGCTCGATACACCGGTCGCAGATATGGCCATCCATACCGGCGATCAGAAGTTCTACTTCATCTTTATTTCTTCCGCAAAACGAGCATTTATCCATAAGCGATACCTAAACTATTTTTTATTCCGGACCAGCACCTGGTCGATCATCCCGTATTCGACGGCTTCCTGAGCCGTCATCCAGTAGTCGCGGTCGGAGTCTTTTTCTACCTTTTCGAAGGGGTTGCCCGAATGGTTGGCTATGATTTCGTACAATTCCTTTTTCAGTTTTACGATTTCCTTCACCGTGATCTCGATATCGGATGCCGGTCCCTGGGCTCCGCCCATGGGCTGGTGGATCATGATCCGCGAGTGGGTGAGGGCCGAGCGTTTCCCCTTGGTTCCGGCCGTTAGCAAAACAGCGCCCATCGAAGCGGCCATCCCGGTGCAAATGGTGGCAACCGGTGAGGAAATAAATTGCATGGTGTCGTAGATCCCCAGTCCGGCATGCACCGAACCCCCCGGTGTGTTAAAGTAAATGTTGATATCTTTCCCCGGGTCGGTCGAATCGAGATACAGCAGTTGGGCCTGGATGATGTTGGCTACATAGTCGTCGATGGGTACACCCAGGAAAATGATCCGATCCATCATCAGACGGGAGAATACGTCCATGGTGGCGATGTTCAACTGGCGTTCCTCGATGATGGTCGGTGAAATGTAACTTCCATATACCGAGGTGATGTAGCGATCGACTGAAGTGCTGCTTAAGCCCTGCCGTTCCGATGCATATTGTTTAAAGTCTTTTTTGAGATCCATATTGCTGGCTTTCATACTCTTTTTTTGTTCGTTTCTTCACTGTGTTTCGTGTGTCACAAAGGTAGAAAAATTTATCCGGAAAGTTGGCCGAAGATTTTCACCGATCAAAAATAATCGAACGCACCAAGGCCCGTTTTATTTACCGGGCATTGTGTTTTACAGGGAAACGATAAGGCGTGATAATCGGTCCGGATTATTTATTCCTTTTCGAAGAATTTGTCAAATTCCTCCCGGGAAATTTCTTTCTCGTCCACGCTTACTTTTCCCCGGATTACTTCCATGATTTTGTCTTCCATTTTCCGGTTGTAGATCCGGCCCCGGTCTTCTTTCTTTTCGAGCATCTGTTTTGCAAAGCCATCGAGATGTTCGGTTTGCACTTCGTACATGCCGTACTGGCGGAACTGGGCGGCAGCAATTTCGCGGGCTAGGTCGAGCAGTTCGCTTTCCTCCACTTTGAGTTCGTGCTCGCGGATGAGTTTATCCTTGATGATCTGCCATTTCAAATCGGTCAGAAAATCGTTGAACTCCGCATCGATGGTTTCCTGGGTTAGTTCCTTATTGCTTGCAAGTAGCCAACGTTTCAGAAACGCTTCGGGGAAGGTCATGTTGATTTTGGCCAACAGATGTTCCCGGGCATCGATCGAAAATTTATAATTACCCGAAGGTTTGTAGGCCAGGGCAATGTCTTCCTTAATCTTTTTCCGGAAGGCTTTTTCGTCGAGAATGTCGGTTTCTTCGCCAAAGATTTTTTTGAAAAGATCCTCATTGAGGGTGGCGGGAACAAATTTGTGGATTTCCTTCACCGTTATTTTGAAATTCCCCTCGATTTTTTCGGCTTCTGTTTTGTCGATGTTGAGCAGATAGGCAATTTCGGTGTTACTGGGATAGGCCTTTTTGATGTCGAAAATGATTTCGTCGTCCACTTTCTTCCCGATAAAGGTGTTCCGGATGGCTTCGTCTTTGATTACATCGACCGAGATAAGGGCCATTTCGACCCGGGCGCCTCCTTCGAGGGGTTTTCCTTCTTCGTCGACCTGTACCAAATCGCCCCGGACGGTTTCTTTCTCTTCAATCACTTCGGCGGCTTCGTTCATACCAAAGCGCATGGCATACGATTCGACCTGTTGGGAAATGAGTTCGTCGGTAACTTTTATAGAATAGAAGGGAATTTTGCTTCGTTTGTCGAGGTTAATGTTTGTTTCGGGGGTGAATCCGATGTCGAATACAAATTCGAAATCGCTGTCGTGGTCCCAGTCGATTTTTTTCTGCAGGGTATCGTTGGGGATGGGTTCTCCGAGAATATCGAGTTTTTCGTCGACCAGATAACGGGACAGTTCGTTGGTGATCAGCTTGTTCACTTCTTCAGCAAGGGCTGCTTTTCCGTATATTTTTTTTACCAGGCCCTGGGGTACTTTCCCCGGCCGGAAACCG
>DAIMEA010000328.1:0-5075 GCA_036725585.1 Prolixibacteraceae bacterium
ACCAAAATTGGTGAAGTTGCGTACTTTGGCCGTATGTTGCGAACATACGGCATAGAGTTCTTCAATTTTTTCCCATGGGTCGGAATGCAGCTGTTTAATACCCAGCGACATCTTCCGTTCTTCACGGTCGAGGGTGAGAATCTGGGCTTCCACTTCATCGCCAACAGAAAGGAAATCCTGGGCGCTGCGTAAATGCTGGCTCCAACTCATTTCAGAAACGTGGATCAGACCTTCAACTCCAGGGGCAATTTCAACAAAAGCACCGTAGTCGGCTAAAACAACTACCTTTCCTTTTACCGTATCACCCACTTTCAGTTCTGCGTCGAGGTTATCCCATGGATGTGGGGTAAGCTGTTTGAGACCAAGGGCAATGCGTTTCTTGTCGTCGTCGAAATCGAGAATAACCACGTTGATTTTCTGGTCGAGTTCCACAATTTCGTTCGGGTGGGTAATCCGTCCCCAACTGAGGTCGGTAATGTGAATCAGACCGTCGACACCGCCCAGGTCGATAAAGACACCGTACGAGGTAATGTTTTTGACAGTTCCTTCCAGAACCTGTCCTTTTTCAAGGCGGGAAATGATGTCTTTCTTCTGTTGTTCGAGCTCAGCTTCAATCAGGGCTTTGTGCGAAACAACTACATTCCGGAATTCGTGGTTGATTTTCACTACCTTGAATTCCATGGTTTTGTTTACGAAAACGTCGTAATCGCGGATGGGTTTCACATCAATTTGTGAGCCCGGGAGGAAGGCTTCAATGCCGAATACATCTACAATCATACCCCCTTTGGTGCGGCATTTAATGTATCCTTTAATGATTTCGTCTTTTTCCATAGCCTCATTCACGCGATCCCATGAACGAAGTGCCCGTGCTTTTTTGTGCGAGAGGGTGAGCTGGCCTTTTTTGTCTTCAAGGCTTTCGACATACACCTCAACTTTATCGCCGATTGTTAATTCGGGGTTGTATCGGAATTCGTTCAGGCTGACAATTCCATCCGACTTGTAGCCGATGTTTACGACGACTTCCCGTTTGTTCATCGAAATAACAGATCCCTCAACCACTTCCTTGTCCTGAATGGTGGAAAGGGTGTTGTTGTAAAGTCCTTCGTATTCTTCGCGTTTCTTTGAGCTGTAACCTTTCTGTGAAGCGCTGATTTCTTCCCAGTCGAAATCTTCGTCGGCTTCGGCACTGGTTTCTTTTTTGGGCGCTTTGCCCGATTTTGGCCTGGGCGCTTTTTCCGGTTCCGGATCTTCCGTCACATCGATAAGCGCTTCTTCGGGTGTGCTTTCCCGGGAATCTTCGGAAATTTCTGATTGATTTTCAGTAAGCTCAGCAGGAACTTCAACAGGAATTTCTTCGTTTTTCTGTTCCATTTCTACGGGTTGTTCTGTTACTTCGTTGGTAACTTCTGTTTTTTCAACCTGATCGTTTTTCTCTGTAGTCATTTAAATTTGTTTAAAATTAATGAGTTAGACATTATGTTGCTTTTTTCAATGCGCGGCAAAAATAGAATTTTATTGCGAGGAATCAAAAGGTTCGGGGAAAATAATCGAGCGGTACTGGAAAAACTTTTTTAAAGCCTGCTGAATGCTACGTGCAGACAGTCATCACGCTTGATTATCTTTCGAAAATTCTGAATAATTTGCATTTAGAACCTGTACGTTTCCATTTGGTTTTGATGGTTTAAATGATTCTGTTTTCCGAAGCTTCAGAAAATTTATCTTTGAAACGTGAACATTAATTGGAAATTTAAAGAAAAAGCTATTCATTTGTCAAAGAAATGAAATGGATACATTTTCCAGAACAGAGAAATTAACGTTTAAGGTCAGATGAACAGTAAAATATTAGTTACAGGCGCCAACGGGCAGTTAGGAAATGAGATCAGGAGGTTGTGCAAGACGTTTCCGGGGCTGGAATTTATCTTTACCGATGTCGATATGCTCGACATTACAAATCCCGATGCTGTATCGGTCTTCATGGAAGCCAGCAAGCCGGCCATTGTCGTTAATTGTGCTGCATATACCGATGTCGACGGAGCAGAGGACAATGTGAAACTGGCCCGGAAGGTTAATGCGTTGGCTCCGCAAGTGCTGGCTGCAGCCTGTGCAATGCAGAATGCTTTTTTAATCCATATATCGACGGATTATGTTTTTGATGGCGAAACAAGTGTTCCTTATGTCGAAGACGATGTGACCAATCCGTTATCGGTATACGGTAGCTCTAAGCTTGAGGGTGAAGAAAAAATCAAAACAGTATTCGACGACTATCTCATCATCCGGACTTCCTGGATGTATTCGGAATACGGACACAATTTTTTGCGCACCATGCTTGCCCTTGGCAAGGAACGGGAACGGATTGAAGTTGTGGATGACCAGTTGGGATCGCCTACCTATGCTCGCGATTTGGCCAATTGCATAATCGATATCATCATTAAATCCATTCTTAATCCGCAGGCTTATCTGCCCGGGATCTATCATTATGCCAATCAGGGATCCTGCACTTGGTGCGAATTTACCCGGGAAATTTTCAAAATTGCCGGCATTAACTCCTGCGAAGTGGTACCTGTTTCTACCGAGCAATATCCCACAAAAGCAAAAAGACCCAGGTACTCGGTGCTCGATACCACCAAAGTACGGGAAGCTTTTGGGCTTGGGATACCCAACTGGAGGGACAGCCTGAAGGAGTGCCTCTCTTTTATAACCGTTTGAAATTATGAAAAATAATGCTTTGCTTGCAGTTGTTGAAGCGAATGCAAGAAAATGGCTGAGTGAATCTTTCGACCAGGAAACGAGGGATAAAGTTCAGGCTATGCTGAACAGTCCCGACAAACAAGAACTGATCGACGCATTCTATAAGAATTTGGAATTTGGAACCGGTGGTTTGCGGGGAATTATGGGTGTTGGTACCAACCGGATGAACATTTATACCGTAGGTGCGGCTACCCAGGGGCTTTCGAACTACCTGAAAAATGTATTTACGCACCTTCCCCAAATCAAAGTCGCTATTGGGCACGATTGCCGGAACAACAGCCGCCTTTTTGCCGAATCGGCCGCCCGGATCTTTGCAGCCAATGGCTTTAAGGTTTTTCTGTTCGAGGATCTCCGTCCGACCCCCGAATTGTCTTTTGCTATTCGTGAACTTGGCTGTCAGGCAGGGATCATCCTTACCGCATCGCATAATCCGAAAGAATACAATGGCTACAAAGCCTATTGGGACGACGGTTCCCAGATTGTTGCCCCACACGATGTGGAAATCGTGGCCGAAGTGAAAAAAATCAAGGTGGAACATATTCTTTGGAACGGTGATGCGACAAATATTACCCTCCTCGGGGAGGATTTCGACCGGCGCTTTGTCGAAAAAGTGACGACCGTAATCATTAATCCCGAAGTGATTCAAAGGCAAAGCGATCTGAAAATTGTTTATACCCCCATACACGGAACCGGTGTGAAACTGGTTCCCCAGGCGTTGAAAGCTGCCGGATTTAAGCAGATCATCCCTGTGCCCGAACAGAACCATGTAAGTGGCGACTTTCCTACCGTGATCTCCCCCAACCCCGAAGAACCGGCTGCCATGGATATGGCCATGAAAAAGGCCGCCGAAACCGGAGCCGATATTGTTATGGCTACCGATCCCGATGCCGACCGGATTGGGGTTTGTACCCAAAACGACCAGGGCGAATGGTTTATCGTGAACGGAAACCAAACAGCACTGCTGTTCCTCTATTACATCATTACCCAGTACCGAAAGCTGGGGCGTCTCAAAGGAAATGAGTTTATCGTTAAAACCATTGTAACTACCGAACTCATTGCAGAAATCGCCCGCAAAAATCAGATCGAATATTTCGACTGCTATACCGGGTTCAAATACATCGCTGAAGTCATTCGCGAAAACGAAGGTTTGAAACAGTACATAGGGGGGGGCGAGGAAAGTTTTGGTTTTATGCCCGCCGATTTTGTACGCGATAAAGACGCAGTTTCTTCTTGTGTTTTAATGGCTGAAATTGCCGCTTGGGCAAAAGATCAGGGGAAAAGCCTTTTCGATTTGCTGAAAGCTATTTATCGGGAATACGGATTCTCGAAAGAAAAAATGAAATATGTGGTTCGGGAAGGCCAGCAAGGGGCCGTTGAGATCCAAAAAATGATGGATCAATTCCGGAACAATCCCCCGAAACAACTCGGAGGTTCGCCCCTTTCCCTGATTAAAGACTATAATGTGCTGACCGAAAGGAATTTTCTGACAGGTGAAACCCGTTCTATCGAACAAAAAACAAGCTCCGATGTACTCCAGTTCTTTACCGTCGACGGATCCAAGATCTCGGTCCGGCCATCGGGTACCGAACCCAAAATAAAATTTTATTTTGAAGTGAAAGGAGTGCTTGAAGCCGATTCGGAACTTACGTCCATCGACAAAAAAGCCGATGAAAAAATTCATGCACTGCTCGAACAACTGGTGAATTAAATCAATCAATTCGCAAACTATAACTGATCCTGTCGGGGAAACCGGACAGGATTTTTTTTGCATTCACACGAAACACGTACCTTTGTTGCCCGAACATATCCAACAACCTTTCTATATGGATTCAACCGATATCCTGATTCATATCCGAAAAATCACCCGTTCGGTTCATTTGGAATCAAAGCGGATCTGGAAAGATTACGGGGTTAGCATTCCCCAGGTTCTTTGCCTGAATTATCTGAAAAATGCACCGGGCTTTCAATCTTCACTACGCGACCTGAAAACGTACCTTAACCTGAATTCCAGTACCGTTACCGGTATCGTTCAGCGCCTCGAAAAGAAAGGATTAATTGCCCGCTTGCCGAATGAAGGGGATAAGCGTAAGATCCTTCTTGTTTTGACAGCTCCCGGATATGCCCTTATCGATCAAATCCCTGCATTACTCCACGATCGTTTAAACGCTAAATTGATCGAATTGTCACCCGATGAATTATTCGAAATGGAAAGAGTCCTTCATCGTCTGGTTGGAATGATGCACATTGAGCATGTTGCATCAAGCCCTTTCCTTGAAAATGAAATTAACGGCACAATATAATTGTTTGTGTTGAATCGATTTGCGTAA
>DAIMEA010000329.1:0-5061 GCA_036725585.1 Prolixibacteraceae bacterium
GGTTTCGGAGGTATTTGGAAAGATTGCTGCCCTGCACACCGATCCCATCGAGAAAAAACCCCTGTACCACTTTTTCCCCGGCAGGGTAATCCTTTCGCTGGGCACCACCGGATGTAACTTTCACTGTGTTTTTTGTCAAAATTATACCCTTTCCCAGGTCGACACCCGTCACACGGTGAGCTGCAAAAATCTTTTGCCCGGAGAAGCGGCTGCCCTGTCGGCCTCCACTGCGGACAATCTGGGCCTTGCATTTACGTACAACGAACCCTTCATCAATTTTGAGTTTGGGATACAAACAGCCGAAGCGGTGAAGCAAAACAATCAGAAAACGGTGATGGTCAGTAACGGGTATTTCAATCCCGAACCCCTCCGGATTTTGCTGGAATGCATCGATGCCTTTAACATCGACCTAAAAGGTTTTACCGATTCGTTTTACCGGAAGAACTCGGGGGGAACCCTGGCTCCCGTACTGAATAGTCTGAGAAGCATAGCATTAAGCAACAGGCATCTGGAAATCACCCATCTGGTTATCCCCGGGCTCAACGACGACGACGACACCTTTGAAGCCCTGTGCCGTTGGATTCGCGACGAAACCGGGAAGGATACCGTACTGCACCTTTCCCGCTATTTCCCCCGGTATAAGCTCAGTCAGTATCCAACCCCGGCCGAAACACTTTTCCGTTTGTTCGACATTGCCCGGGAGTATCTTAATTTTGTGTACATTGGGAACATGGCCACAGAAATTCACAGCAACACCTACTGTCCATCGTGTGGTAAATGCCTGATTGAACGGACATACTATCATGTAAACAATTCAGGAATCGACGAACTGGGGCGTTGCCGGCACTGCGGTACCCCAATAGTAAAATATCCCTGATATGGAAAAAAGAATTCGAAAAGCCCAATATGCCGGCAGCTTTTACCCGGGCGATCCGAGCACACTGAAAAAACTCATCGGAGACATTGCAGCGCTGGAACAACAATCGGTGAACTATTCCCTGGCGTCCAAACGGATTATCGGGGGCGTTGTGCCTCATGCGGGCCTGGTTTACTCGGCGTATGAAGCAGTTCATTTTTACGAAATCCTGTCCCGAAGCAATCAGGCATTCGACACGGTAGTTATTGTGAATCCAAACCACAGCGGCGTGGGCCATGGGCTTTTCAACACTTGTGGGTACTCGTTTTGGGAAACGCCCCTGGGGATGATCGATGTGGATGAAGCCTTTTCCAATGCAACCGGGATTACGGCTTGTTCCCCGGCTCATATACGGGAACATTCGGGCGAGGTACAACTCCCCTTTCTCCGCTTTTACCTGAAAAATGAATGGAAAGCCGTCATCATCACCATGAATAGTCAAACCCCGGATGCGGCCGAAGAACTGGCCTTCCGGATCCGGGAAGCGGAACAAAAAACCCAACGGAAAATAATTTTTCTGGCTTCGAGCGATTTTTCCCACTACGAAACCCAGGACGTTGGTTATGCAAAAGATCAGTATGTAATCGACCCGATCCTGGAACTCGATGCCGGAAAAGTGTACCGGGAAGTGAAAAAACACCAGGTCTCGGCCTGCGGCTATGGACCCATCATGACCCTGATCGACTATGCCCGGCTTGCAGTGCCCGATCCAAAGGTAAAGTTACTCCGACGGGGCCATTCAGGCGAAGTATCCCGATCGGAACGGGTGGTCGATTATGTGTCGTTCCTTTTTTATCAGGATTAGATAACCCATACCCCAGGAAAACCTGATTTTTCGCTGAAAAGGGATTTTTTTTACAAAAACCATTAAATTAGGGCAAAATTTTTTTCCTATGATCAAATCGATGACCGGTTACGGAAAAACCGAATGCGAACTCCCCAATAAAAAAATAACCATTGAAATTAAGTCACTGAACAGCAAACAGCTCGACATCAACACTCGTTTTCCCGGCGTATACAAGGAAAAAGAGATTGAAGTTCGGAAACTGATCGGGGAAAAGCTGGAGCGGGGAAAAATCGAATTCAACATGTATTGCGAACAGCATGGCGACGAAACGAGCGCCAGCATCAATAAAGCAATCGTAATGAACTATTTCGCCCAAATCACGGAGATATACCAGGATTTGGAAATGGAGCTTTCCGAGCGGGCCGTACAAACCATCCTGCGCCTTCCCGATGCCGTGAAAATCGAACACGAAGAACTGGATGAAGCCGAGTGGGCTGCCATCATCGAAGCCATTGTGCTGGCACTCGAAAAGCTCGATCGCTTCAGAATCCAGGAAGGAACAGCCCTTCGCAACGATATGGTTTCCCATATTCACAAAATTCAGGAATTGAAAAACCTCCTGGCTCCCTACGAACCGGAACGAATCGAACGAATAAAAACCCGTTTGTCCGACGCGTTCAACAATGCCGCCTCGAACATCCAGGTGGATAAAAATCGCTTTGAACAGGAAATGATCTTTTATCTCGAAAAATTCGATGTGAATGAAGAAAAAGTGCGGCTCGACAACCATTGCCGTTACTTTCTCGATACCATCAAGGAACCCATCCCCTCGGGGAAAAAACTGGGCTTTATTGCACAGGAAATGGGCCGGGAAATCAATACGCTCGGATCGAAGGCCAATCACTCGGAAATACAAAAACTGGTTATCCTGATGAAGGATGAACTGGAAAAGATTAAGGAACAATCGTTAAATATTCTGTAGCCATTTTTCAGAACCATGAAAGGGAAACTCCTTATTTTTTCCGCTCCCTCGGGCTCGGGTAAAACCACCCTGGTTAAACATCTTTTATCCAAAAACTGGGGATTGGCCTTTTCGGTTTCGGCCACCAGCAGACTTCCCCGGGTAAATGAAAAAAACGGGGTCGATTATCACTTTCTAAGCCCTGAAGAATTTGAAGAAAAAATCCGGAACCATGAGTTTCTCGAGTGGGAAGAAGTGTATCGGGGCATTCGCTACGGCACCCTGAAAAAGGATGTGGAGCTGCTCCGCGAGCAGGGGAAGCACGTTTTGTTCGATGTGGATGTAGTGGGTGGAAGCAACATCAAAAGGCAATACGGAAACGAAGCCCTGGCTGTTTTTATCAGGCCCCCTTCGATCGGGGAGTTGAAAAAAAGACTCATGGCACGTTCTACCGACAGCGAAGAAACCATTGCTACCCGAATGGCGAAAGCCGAATACGAATTGGGTTTTGAACCTCAGTTCGACCGGACGATCATCAACGACCGGCTGGAAGAAGCGCTTGCCGAAACAGAAACCGTGGTTGCCCATTTTTTGGGAATCGAACAATAAAACAGGAAAGAATGAATGTCGGGCTTTTTTTCGGATCGTTTAATCCCATTCACACCGGGCATCTGATCATTGCCAGCTACATTGTGGAATACAGCCCGATAGACTGCTTATGGTTTGTCGTTTCACCGCACAATCCGATGAAAAAGAAAAAAAGCCTGGCCAACGATTACGACCGCTTCGAAATGGTGACTCTGGCTATTGGGAATGATCCCCGCTTCGAAGCCTGCGATATCGAATTTCATTTACCAAAACCTTCGTATACCATTCATACCCTCACCTATCTGAAGGAAAAATATCCGCAGAACCATTTTTCCCTGATCATGGGCGCCGATAATTATGAACATTTGAACAAATGGAAAAACTACGAGGTGTTATTGTCCGACTATTCCTTCATTGTATATCCCCGTCCCGGCCATTCGTGCGACAATGATGCGTTGCCCGCTACGGTTATCCGGGTCGATGCCCCGCTGATGGAAATCTCGTCTACTTTTATCCGGAATGCACTGGCCGAAAACAGGGATATTCGACATTTTGTGCCCGAAGCGGTTTATCAGTACATCCAGAAACACCACCTGTATCACTAGGATCCCGCTGCCTGAGAAATCCCTTGCACGAAACCCAATACCCAAAAACGATCATCCGGCCGCGTTTATTTCTTTTGCTTGCGGGCTGCTTCCTGTTGTTTCGCCAATTCCTCTAGCCGTTTCTGGAATCCCGACTTAGGCTTGGCCGGCTTTTTCTTGTTGGCCTGAAGCTGGGCTCTGACCTTACCTTCATCGATGGTGCTTCGTAAGATGTAGGTTTGTCCGATGGTGATTACATTCGATAATAAGTAATAATAACTCAGACCAGCGGAATAGGAGTTCAGGATGAACATGAAAAAGATGGGCATAAAATACATCATGTATTTCATTCCCGGCATGGCGCCGGTATCCTGGGTCGATCCCAACAGTTTCTGCTGCACGATGGTTGTTATCGTCATCAAAAGGGTAAATAAACTGATGTGGTTCCCGTAAATGCTGCTTAAAATCGGGATATTTGCTTTCCAGGAAAAAATGGAGTCGTAGGTCGATAAATCGGTAGCCCAGAGAAAACTTTCCTGCCGCAATTCAATCGAACCCGGGAAGAAATAGAACATGGCAATCAGAATGGGCATTTGAAACAACATAGGCAGGCAGCCCCCCAGAGGGCTGACACCCACTTTTTTGTAAAGGGCCATTGTTGCCTGTTGCCGTTCCATGGCTTTTTCGGCGGGATATTTTTTATTGATTTCATCAATTTCCGGCTTTAAGGCCTTCATTTTTGCCTGCGAAACATAGGTTTTGTAGGTGAAGGGGGTCACAATGATCCGGATCAGGATGGTCAGGATCAGAATAATGACACCAAAATTACCGATCCGGCTGCGCAAAAAATTGAAAACCGGAATAATGAAATAACGGTTCACTTCACGAACCACCGGCCAGCCCAGGTTGATCAGTTTTTCCATGTTGTGCCCTACCATCTTCAGGGTAGTGTAATGATTGGGCCCGAAATAAAAAGACATTCCGTATTCCTGACGGTCATTTTTATCGAAAGGTAAACCTATTTCGGCATGAAAATGGGCCAGATACGGATCGGTCATTTCCATTTTGTCGCTTGTAAGCGAACCGTTGGGGAACGACTCGTCGGCGATCAATACGGTGGAAAAAAACAATTGTTTAAACCCGATCCATTTAACCGGCGTCTTTAATTCCTCGCGGTCCGATTTGTTTTCGTTTAAGCGATCGATTTCGTCGTCCTTAAATTTAT
>DAIMEA010000330.1:0-5060 GCA_036725585.1 Prolixibacteraceae bacterium
CACCAACAACAACGGCACTGCCGGGCTGGTTATTCAAAGCGATGCCACAGGCACAGGCAAGCTGGTGAACAATACCACAGGTGTAGAGGCCACAGTGCAACAATTTATTGCCGAAGACAAATGGCACTACATGGGCATCCCGTTTGCCGAAACACCAAAAGTAGCTCCAATGCTTAAAGGCCTGTGGGTGGTCGGCAGCGACGAACAAACAGCTACGCACAACAGCGGCGATGGCTGGAGCTACTTAACAGCGAACGACGTACTTACTTCGGGCAAGGGCTTTGGCGTATTCCACGATTTGGATACCACCATTACACTTTACGGAACACTCAAAGCCACAGAACAGGTCATTCCGGTAAGCTGGAAGGATGGAGATCATGGCTGGAACCTCATCAGTAATCCCTTCCCGTGTACAGCCGATTGGGATTATATCCGTACCAACAGCGGATTATCAAACGTGAACGATGCCATTTATGTGTATGATCCCGTAAGTGACAGTTATGCTTCATATGTGGATGGTGTAACAGGTGGCGCAGAAACACAGGATCAGAACATTGCACCTATGCAGGGTTTCTTTGTGCGATCAACCGCTGAAGGAACAATAACATTTAGTGAAAATTCCAAGTCGGTAGCTTCGGGTACTTTTAAAAGCAGTTCATTAGACCAGCTTATTCGATTAACACTTATCAGTCCCAATAGTCAGATTGACAATACTGTTGTACGAATGGAATTACAAAGCACCGAAAAATTCGACGGTCATTTCGATGCATACAAGCTGTTAAGTGCGAACTCAGAAACGTCACAGTTATATTCGGTGTTGAACGGAGATGATTATTCAATTAACAGCATACCCGATATTACCGAAGAGACAGTGATACCGTTAAGGGCTCTGACCAGACAGGACGGGGAACATATCCTTGCACTAAGCAGATCCTCCAGCTACAGGTATCCTTACCCTGTATTGCTATACAATCCGTCAAATGGCGATTTGGTTGATTTGGAAAGCGATGATTATCGCTTTGAAACTGTGAATGGTGAGACAATTGTTTTTCAATTGGTGTTTACAAAAAATGGGACAAGGGTTCAAACCATCGATTTGGATAACACCATTATTGAGATGGTAGGGCATCAGTTACTGGTTACCGGACTGGGTGCTGGTACATCGACCATATGGATTTATAATGCCAAAGGTCAGGTTGTAAGCAAAGGCATCACAACCGCCAATTGCTATGAGCAAGACAATTTGCCATTTGGTGTGTTGCTTATACGGGTGTAGAAGCAGGATGGTCATTCCATTGTGAAAAAACTGTATAAATTCTAATTGTCTCAAGGGAGATTAAGTTTCAATACACGAAGAGGGCTATATAGCTTTATATGAAAAGAAAGTTTAGATAAAAAAAAGCAAATAAAATGGACAATAATTTTAAAAAGGCAATAAATCAAATATATATATCATCAAGAAATTTTGGTTTAAAAAATACAAGATGTTTAACGTCTCTCTTTCAAAGAAGTTGGTGGAGGCTTACAGTACTTTTCGTTTTCATTGTTTTATCCAAAACAATAAACGCTCAACCCCTTCCGCCTGCTTCACCAAGCGGGAATCCGGTGCCCGTAGATGGTTTTGTATCCTTACTTATCATTGCAGGAGTGATAATTTTTGTTAAAAGTAAAAGTAAAAATAAAACGGACTGATCAGTGAATATTATGAATATGTTCCTCTAAAAGCATCATTCTAAACGGTTCAAAATAAAGCTTCTAATTGATTAAATATACCATTTATAAAAAATTGAACATTTTTTATAAATTAGTCGTTGCATTAATCAATAATAAAGGGGTTGTTATGAAATACCGAACATTAGGACGGACAGGTTTTGAAATATCCGAAATAAGCCTGGGAACCTGGCAGGTGGGGGGCCGTTGGGGCTCACCCTTCGATTTTAAGAATGCCGAAAAAATTCTGAACAATGCCGTTGATTTGGGGATCAACTTCATCGATACGGCCGATGTGTATGGCGACGGGAACGGCGAAAGCGAACACGCAGTCGGAAAACTCCTCCGCAGCCGCTCCGAACAGATTTATGTCGCAACCAAATGTGGCCGGCGTTTCAATCCGCATACAAACCAGGCCTATACGCCCAAAGCCTTAAGGGGCTTTGTTGAGGACAGCTTAAAAAACATGCAGATCGATACCATCGACCTGATCCAGTTGCATTGCCCTCCAACCGAGGTGTATTACCGTCCCGAAATCTTTGCCGAATTTGATAAGCTTATTGATGAGGGTAAAATACGTAATTTGGGCGTAAGCGTCGAAAAAGTGGAAGAAGCGCTCAAGGCGATTGAATACGATAACGTGGATACAGTACAGATCATTTTCAACATGTTCCGGCAACGTCCTTCCGAACTCTTTTTTGAACAGGCAAAAAAACGGGATATTGGCATTATTGTGCGGGTTCCCCTGGCCAGCGGACTCTTAAGCGGAAAGTACACAAAAAACACAACCTTTTTGCCCGGAGACCACCGCACGTTTAACCGCAACGGCGAAGCCTTCGATAAAGGGGAAACCTTCTCGGGAATCGATTATGCAACCGGGCTGGCTGCCGTAGAGGAACTGAAAAATGCCTTCCCCGGCGAAGACCTTGCTTCCATGGCCCTGCGCTGGATCTTGTCGTTCGATGCCGTGAGCTGTATCATTCCGGGTGCTTCGAACGAAAAACAATTGCAGGACAACACAGCAGCAGCAGGCTCTGAGCCTCTTTTGCAGGAACAGATGGAAGCCGTGAAACGGATTTACGACGGGCAGATCAAAAAATGGGTTCATCATCTTTGGTAGAACCTTCTTGTACATACGTGCAGGTTATTTGAACATTCCTGATTGTTGCTTTACGGGTATTTTTTCTTCTTTGTTCAAAAGGAACTGAATCCTTTCTGAAGAAGAGAAAATGAAAAAAACCGGATTATCGCTGTTGTATCAATTACTTTTCTGGACCTGCCTGTTTTCGGGTTTTCCATGGATGAATGTGTGTGCATTCGGAGAGGCTGGCGATGTCCGGTATACCTATGTTGTTTCGATGGAACGTCCCGGAAATCATTATTTTCAAATAGAATTATCATGCAAAAACCCGGACGCAAAGCAGTTCCATTTTAAAATGCCTGCATGGACGCCGGGTTATTACACGATACAGGATTTATCGAAGCATGTCACCCATTTTCAGGCATTCTCTGAAGATGGAGAGCCATTACCCTTTAAAAAAACGTCGAAAAATACCTGGCAGGTGGAATCCGGCAAAGAACCGTCTTTTAAAATTACCTACGAGGTATATGCCGACGAATTGTTTGTGGCTACCTCTTTTCTCGATGCTTCCCAGGCTTTTCTATCCCCAACGGGAATTTTCATGTTTCCCGAAGGGGAGTTGGACCAGCCTGTAAACGTAATCCTGAAACCTTATCCCGGCTGGAAGAGTATTTCAACCGGATTGGATCTGTTGGATGCTTCATCCCATACCTATCGTGCATCCGACTTTGATGTTCTTTTTGATTCCCCCATATTGATGGGCAAGCATTTGGTCGTTGAATTCGAAGTACAGGGTATTCCCCATCGCCTGGCCATATCTTCGAACGATACCCTAAGCAAAACTCCGTTTATAAACGATCTGATTAAAATAATCGATGAGGCTGCATCCCTGTTTGGGGAAATTCCCTATAAACATTATACCTTTATTACGATTGGAAGCTACGGAGGCGGACTCGAACACAGCAATTCCTGTGTGCTTAGTTGTCGGGGGCCGGTTGCCGATACCACGAACAGCAGCGCTTATAAACAATGGTTGTCGTTTGTTGCACACGAGTATTTTCATTTGTACAATGTGAAATCGATACGTCCAATCGAACTGGGACCATTCGATTACGACAAGGAGTGTTATACCGACCTGTTGTGGGTCTCGGAAGGCTTAACTGTTTATTATGAGACGATTCTGTTAAACCGTTCCGGAATCTTTTCCCGAAACGAATGCTTTCAGAATTTTTCCGAATCGATAGCCGGATACGAAAATCGACCGGGACGTTTCAGGGAGTCGGCTGCATCGTCGGGTTTTGACGCCTGGATTCATTTTTTTTCTCCGAACCGGGATGCACAGAACAATACGATTTCCTATTACGACAAAGGTTGTATCATGGGACTTTTGCTTGACCTGCAAATCCGGGAAGCCACCCGTAACGAAAAATCACTCGACGATGTAATGCGGGGATTGTATTGGAACTATTTCAGGGAACTGAAAAGGGGATTCACCTCTGAAGAATTTAAAATGATGTGCGAAGAAACAGCGGGCATGTCTCTGGCCCGGATTTTTCAGTACGTTCAGTCTGTCGATCCCATCGACTATCCTCATTACTTTTCGATGGCCGGAATGTCGATTGATACCCTTTCACGGGAAAAAGAAAGGGATTTGACCCTGGGGGCCTCCTTTTCAAACGAAGATGGAAGGTTGATGATCACTAATGTGAAGCGAGGTTCTCCGGCTTGGTGTGCAGGATTGGGTAATCATACTCCGGTTCTTACCATCGATGGTCAGGATGCTTCTGTTGAACGGATAAACGAAAAACGGAAAACCCAAAAAGCAGGTGATTGGTCGCATTTGCGGGTACAGACTATGGAAGGAGAAGAAGAGGTGAGCGTTCAATGGATCCCGGAAACAGTACGTACATTCTCCATCGATTTACGAAAAGATGCTTCACAATTTCAAAAAACGATACGGGACCGATGGTTAAAATAACACAAAATATAATGAAAAATGTAGGGATGATGCTTTTGGGATTATTGTGTACCCTTTTGGGATGCAACCCGGATTATCAGGAATTAACGCGACTTGATCCGGTTCCTTTTACCGCTGTTCGCATTAGCGATGATTTTTGGGCACCCAAAATAGAAACCAACCGGACGGTATCGATCCCGTCGGCTTTTCATCAATGCGAAATCAACGGCCGGATCGATAACTTTGCCCTGGCCGGAGGGCGGATCGAGGGGGAACATCAAGGCGATTTTCCGTTCGATGATACCGATGTAT
>DAIMEA010000331.1:0-5036 GCA_036725585.1 Prolixibacteraceae bacterium
CATGTAAAAATTCCGGAAGAGTTTGGTCGCCGATTTGCTGATATGCGCTCGCAAAACGAACTGGTCAGCTCCATTGGCCAGGTGTTTCTTTTTTTGGTCTATGGCTTGCTGGGTATCGGATTCATCCTTTTTGTGCTCATCCGGCAACGCTACTTTCTTTGGAAAAAGGCCCTGTTCTGGGCGTCTGCAATAGGCCTGGCAACAGGTTTGATCTACGTGTGGAACACCCTTCCCCTGCTTTGGTTCGATTACGACACATCGGCCTCGGCCGCCAATTACATTGCCCGGAATCTCCTGAACGGTTTTCTGAACTCCCTGCTGATGGGCGGGATCATTTTTCTGTCAGCTGTTGCCGGAGAGGGAATGGGTCGATTGGTTTTCCCCGGTCACATTCAATTCTGGAAAAGCTGGGGGAGCGAAGCCGGCGCTTCGAAACAAATCCTGGGGCTTACCGTAGGCGCATATCTCTTTGTGCCTGTTTTTCTGGCCATCGATGTGCTCTATTATTTGCTTACCACCCGGTACCTGGGATGGTGGAATCCGGCCGGGACGCTTTCCGATCCGAATGTTCTGGCCGAAACCCTTCCCTGGTATTCCTCCATTGCTGTTTCGTTGCAGGCGGGTTTCTGGGAGGAGTTGATTTGCCGGGCCGTACCCCTTGCCGGGGTTTATTACCTGGTGCGAAACCGGAAAAGCAAAAACGTATGGATGGTGCTGACTTTATTGGCACAAACAATTATTTTCGGAATGTTGCATGCCAGTTATCCCCAATCGCCCTCCTTTGCACGGGTGCTGGAAATGATTGTTCCCTTTGTTTTGTTCGGGCTCGTGTACCTCAGGTTTGGTCTCCTGCCCCTGATTATTACCCATTTCGCCGTCGATGTTTTCTGGATATCGCTTCCCCTGTTTGTTGCCAACACCCCCGGAATATGGATGAACCGGATCGTTATTCTGCTTCTTTTGTTGCTCCCGCTCTGGGTGGTTCTGTACCATCGAATCCGGAACAAAAAGTGGAACGAAGCGCCTCCGTCTGTATGGAATGGGGCTTGGGAGCCAGTGCCCTTAAGAGTCAATGAAGATGCCGGCATCACGAAACCTTCAGCCGAAACGATGGCCCATACTCCCAAATCGATTGCCTTAACGATATTGCTTCCTCTTTCTCTTGCCGCTCTTGTGCTATGGGCCCTGGTCACTTTCCCTGTAAAAAATGATGCACCCCCGGTACAAACCGGAAAGACCGAAGCAGAGAAAATGGCGCTGGAAATTCTAGTCCAACAGTTTGACGTTGATCCCGAAGGTTGGACTGTTTTAACGGATCTGCAATCGGAACCTTCGAAGGCACACCGGTTTGTGTGGTCAACCAGCCGCGAAGAATATGCACGGCAGCAGGAACGTTTTTTGTCGCCACCTTCCTGGATTGTTCGCCTGGTGAAAAAGGATGTTTCGGCCGAAGAGCGAATCGAAGAGTATAGCGCCACCCTGGGTGTCGATGGGCGCCTGATTTCCTGTCGCCATATCCTGCCCGAAAAAAGGACGGGCGCTCATCTTAGCGAAGAGGAAGCCACCGTTTTGTCGTACCACGCACTGGAAAAATTCTCTCCCGACGCCCAGGCGGGAAGCAAAACCGTGAAAATTACCCCCAAAAAGCTCGATGCCCGAACCGACTGGGTATTTGAGTACGCCGATACACTGGCCTTTACCCCGGAAAAGGGCCAGGGGCGTTACCGCATCACCCTGGCCGGCGATCAGGTAAGTGGTTGGGAACAATATGTTTTCATTCCCGAGGAATGGGAACGCGCTTTCGATGAAAAGGAATCGACAATGAAGATTTACCGAACAGCAACAACCCTGGGCTTTTTCCTGCTCCTGATTGCCGGTCTGGTACTGGGAATTATCAATTGGACAAAAAATCATTTTTCCTTTCGGCTCTTCCTCTGGTTTGCCCTTGCTTTTGTATGCCTGTCCGTTCTGGGAATTTTCAATGATTGGGATTCAATCACCTCTTCCTATTTCACCGGAATGCCCTTTTCTAATTTCATGATTATGACACTAATAGGGATGATCATAGGATTTCTGTTGATGGGATTTGCTTTCGGGGTGCTGGGCGGCTATTCCTGTAGGCTTGCTACCGCCGATCGGCCCCAAAAACATGGTTTACTGAAAGCGATTCTCATCGGGATCCTTTGGGCTAGCTGTTTGGCTGTTCTGGAACGATATCTTCCAAAAAGTTTACCCCGGTGGACCGACATAGCCCACCTGAACAGTGAATGGCCCTCTGTCGGGCTCATAACCCGGAATTTTTCCACTTGGTTGATGCGTCCTTTGTTTGTTATGATCCTTTTTTACCTTGCCAATAACCTGTCGGCTTATTTTACCCGGAAAAGGGCTCTGGCCCTGCTCGTCGTATTTGCGGGAGGTTTCTTTTTATCGGGTAACCATGCGGCATCGGTTCAGGAATGGTTGATTTCGGGCGGAACGATTGGCCTTTTTATTTCGATACTTTATTTATTTTTACACCGGAATGTGGGATGGATCCCGGTGGTTTTTATTGTTCCGTTTCTTTTCGAAACGTTGGCTGTTTCGTTTAGCGGGGCCTATCCTTCCATCATCCGGATATCCTTGCTCCCGGTGATATTTGCCCTGGTTGTTGTTTTCTTCTGGAACAGAATTCTGGAACAATGCCGGCAGAAAGCACAAGTACAGGAATTCTGATCATCCGGAATCGTAAAACAGAATGGACACAGATGAGTAGATTTTTATTTTTTGGAGCTGTTATTGTATTGGGTTTTTCCCGGGTGGCAGCTGATGAGGGGATGTGGTTGCCGGCTTTATTAAGCAAGGTGAATGTTGCCGAAATGCAGGAATTGGGTTTTGCGCTCACACCCGAAGATATTTACCAGGTAAATCAATCGAGTTTGAAAGATGCCGTTCTGGCCATCGATCGCGGTTCGTGCACCGGAGAATTGGTCTCGCCCGACGGGCTCTTTCTGACCAATCATCATTGTGGATTTGGCGACATCCAGCGCCATTCGACCGAAGAAAACAATATTCTGAAAAACGGTTTTTGGGCATCAAACCGCGAAGCCGAACTTTCAAATCCCGGAAAAACAGTGACCTTTCTGATCCGGATGGAGGATGTAACCGATACCATCCTTTCGGTGTTGCATCCGGGAATGGACGAATCGATTCGCATCGATAGCATCGAATCTTTATCGGTTCGGCTCGAATTTGAGGCAATAAAGGGAACCCATTACGAGGCCCAGGTTAAATCCATGATGGAATCGAACCGTTTTTATCTTTTTGTTACCGAAACTTTTCGCGATATCCGGCTTGTCGGAACACCCCCCGAATTCATCGGAAAATTTGGCGGTGATACCGACAATTGGATGTGGCCCCGGCATACCGGCGATTTTTCCCTGTTCCGGATCTATACCGGTCCCGATGGTGAGCCGGCCGAATATGCACCCGAAAACATTCCGTTGAAATCGCGTCATTTTTTACCCATATCCCTGGCCGGATACAAGGAAGGCGATTTTTCAATGGTCCTGGGCTATCCGGGACGAACCAACCGCTACCTGACTTCCTATGGCATAAAGTCGATGCGGGAAACCTTGAATGATGTCCGCATTAACGTTCGGGCCAAAAAACTCGAAATCATTCGCGAATACATGGAATCGGGCGAAAAGGCCACCATTCAGTATGCTTCGAAACATAACCGCAGTTCGAATTATTACAAGTTCAGCATCGGTCAAAACAGAGGGATCGAACGGCTGGAAGTACTGCAAGAAAGAAGAAAACTTGAGGCCGAATTTGAAGTATGGACAGCAGAAAACGAACAACGGACGGAAAAATACGGAGAGGCGCTTCCCCTCATTCGCCAGGCCCTTACCCAAAATGAAGACGACAAAGCCCAAAGGTACCTGGTCGAAGCCTTTTTGCAAGGGCCTGAAATATTTACCTTTGCGTATCGTTTTTCTTCTTTGTACCGCATCTTGAAGGGCAGAAGCAATGAGGTCAATAAGGATACCGAGCTGAATTCGCTCCGGATGATGGCCGAAAAGCACTTCCGCGATTATGACCCGGTAACCGATCGGAAATTGGTTTCGGCCCTTACCCGCATTTATGTCGAAAACGTCGATGAGGATTATCATCCCAAATTTATAAAAGAAATCAAGGGCCGCTTCCGGGGTGATTATGAAAAATGGGCCGATCATTTAATGAAAAACACACAATTCAAAGACTCCCTGACCACCCTGCGTTTCCTTGACCGCCCCCGATTAATGGCCCTGTCGAACGATCCTGCTTTTCGCCTTGGACGCGATCTTTATGCTCTGTTAAACCGGGTTCGCACGAGCAGTATCGACGATGAACAAAAACTTGACCGGGGAAATCGCCTCTTTGTTGCCGGGCTGATGGAAATGAATCCCAATCGGTCCTTTTACCCCGATGCCAACTCTACCCTACGCCTTACTTACGGAAGCATCGGGGGCTATTTCCCGGTCGATGCCGTTTATTACGATTATTTTACAACCCATAAAGGCTACCTCGAAAAGGCGATTCCCGGCGATATCGAGTTTGATGTATGGCCCGAAATGATCCAATTGCTCGAAGAGGGCGATTTTGGCGATTATGCCGACAGCGATGGAACCCTGCATACCTGCTTTATTTCCAATAACGACATTACAGGAGGGAACTCGGGCAGCCCGGTTATGAACAGCCGGGGCGAACTAATCGGAATTGCTTTCGACGGAAACTGGGAGGCCATGAGCGGCGATATTGCTTTTGAACCCCGCCTGCAAAAATGCATCAACGTCGATATTCGTTTTGTCCTCTGGATTATGGATAAATTTTCCGGCGCAAAACATCTGATCGATGAAATGACGATTTTGAAGTAGCATCGCTCCGTTTCCGCTAATATGATTAAATTTGGCAGCCCGTTTGGAGGCATTTACCATGGAACCGAACCAAAAAGAGCATACCGTTACAATGTATACCGATGGCGCTGCCAGCGGAAATCCCGGGCCCGGGGGTTACGG
>DAIMEA010000332.1:0-5018 GCA_036725585.1 Prolixibacteraceae bacterium
AACCGTAAGCGGGACCACCAGCATCGTTACGATGGTCATAACATACCTGTTGTATAAAACGGGTTGTGAAAAAAGGGAAATCACCGCAACCACCAACAGTGTTGCCGAGAAAATATACAGCGACAGCCACATTACTAAGCGGTGTTCGGAAAAGGATCTTTTAAAGCTTTTGAAAAGGGAAAATACCATGAGACTGTATATGAAACCAACCATCACCTTTGAATAAACGGTGGTCCAGAATTGTTCGGTGAAGGGAATTCCAAAACATTGAAGGATTGAAGTAAGACTGACTTCAGGCGCCCAAAAAGCTTGTTGAACCCTTTCAACCTGTACGAAAAACATAAAGAGCCAGGGAAGAAACAACAGGGCAGCCAGCGCCATTGACAAAAGGTGACGAAGCCACTTCTTATTTTTTGTCAGGAGCAGGTGCAATAAAACAAAGATATTGGTTACCAGCGCAGCAACAGCGCTGTAATAGTGGATAAACATGGAAAGCACCGTGAAGATAAAAAGAAGAGCCAGGTCGCGGTTTTTCCCCGTTTTAAGAAATAGGACGGAATAAAGAAACAGCCCTGTCGTTGAAAAGGCAGCCCAGGTGTACATCCGGGCCTGGTGCGAATAGACTGCCAGCATAGGAACAGAAATCAGCAGGAGGCAAAAGTACAGGGCGCCCTGCTTCCCAAAGACACGCTGACCGGTAAAATAGCCCAACAGTAAGGTGGACAATACCCCCAGCACCGAAAACAGCCGTAAGGTTAACGGGCTTACACCAAGCACCATCGTGAACAACTTCAGACCCACGTAATACAAGGGCGGGTGCAAATCGTTTTTAAATTTTGCGTAAAACTCAGGCAGGGGCCCCCCCAGCATTGATTTGGTATAGATTTCATCGCTCCACAAATCGCTGAACCCGATTTTGAACAGGTAAAAAAACAGGGCAAACCCAAAAATCAACAGGAATATGAATAATTTATTGCCGATAAGGTTTTTAATGACTGTTTTCGCTTGCATCGTTTCTATTTGTTTCTGTTTACTATTTCCATAACCATGATGTTGTCGGCATAAACCTGCCACTGTTTGATCCGGTTATCCTCTACAATGGCCGACCATGCTGCCGGTATCCTCCAGTTATTGCTGTTCGCCCTGTTCGTCATGTTTTTATAGGTACCGCTTGCATAGCCGAGAACACAAATCAGGGAATCCTTCTCCAGAATTTCGTCCACTTCAATTTTGTAATCGGGAAACATGGCAAAGTACTGAATCCATGCTTTTTTTAAAGTATCCATCCCGGTGGTTTTGTGTCCCTGGGAATCAATAAAAACGTGGTCGGTTGACATTAATTCCTGCATCCTCCCGAAATGGGATGCGTTGATTGCGTTAATAAAAGAGAGCACATTTTCTTTTTTCATATGACAGGGGTTTGATTACCATTGTTTTCCCCCAAATGTAAAAAAATTAAACGGCTGTTGTCCGCAATACGTTCAATTTTTAAACATAAAAAAAACGCCAAAATTGATGTCAAGCCTTGAAAAAGCGTGTCGGGGTGTTTCCACCTTTTGATCAAGGCGGTTTTCGGCTGTCCAGTTCTGCACCGAGCGGTGGTAGTCCATGCTCCGTTTGCTATAAAAATAATTGGCTTTGAATAAAATACCTAACCGACCCATTTTTCCATCCAAAAGAGTCATCCGCAAGTCGAAACGGGGATTCACATAGGGGTGAAAAGCAATTTCTGACTGATAATTAATAAATTGTATTTCGTTCGAATAGATCTTTTTCATAAAAAAGGTATCCTCTTCTTTGAGAAAAGAAGCCAGCCCCAAATCGCAATGGAGCAGAAACTCCAAACGGGAAAACAGATCCAAACGAAAAACGGGAGAAAGGGAAAAACCCAGATCCTGAACATGGAATTGCCGGCCGTTTTGATCCCGGTCGATATACCCGGGATAGGTGTCGGTATGAAATACTCCGTAATTTGAAATATAAAACGTCTTAAGAAATGCACCCAGGCCCAAACCCAGGTTCGGGGTAAAAAAATAATCGGAGAAAAATTCGAATTCCTCGGGCTGGAGATTGCTGTGGATATAACCCTTTAATGCAACGTGAAATTTCCCATTCGACCTATATTCTGCTCCAATTCCAATCGCCGAGAGGAGTTCCATTTTTTCCCTTTTCGCATAATTCAAAAAATCGATGTCGGGCCCGGTTTGGAAACGTTCAACCGCAAAATCGCGATACCCCAGGGTAATGGAAAGCTCCAGACTTTGCAGACTGTCCTGTGCTTTTAGTTCCATTCGAAATATAAGCAAAAGCGGGAGCAGAAAAAGAATGTTTTTCATGGCGAGGGGATGATGGTGAACCGTTGGGTCGAATCGGAAAGGATTTCGCCGTTATCGAGATAGACGAAAACACGGAATTGTGCCGTTATATTTTTCACAGAAGGCTTTACAAAAAGCATAATTTCAGAAAAATAATTGGATTGCTCGCTGTTCAAATAATCACGTACTTCCTTTTCGCGTACATACAACTCCCAATTGCTGTGCCTTCTCTGGTAGTAAACACTGTCGGAAATTTCATCGCCCTCTTTATATGTATCGTTCAGATCGCAAAGGGTGTAAACCCTGATCCTCTCTACCTTGGCCACCGGAATGAAGGTTTGGGGAAAACTTAAGGCAAAAGCCGAAGAGAATGAAAAATCAGAGCGGCTACAAAAGGGGTTTCCGTCGAAAAAATAGGACGAATCGGCCAGGGTTAGCTGCATAGCAACGGCATCGGAATACATAGTATCGGGACAAGCCCTATGGGTGAATTGGCCGCTGTTATCCACGCCTTCCAATACGAGCATATTGTAATGCATATCCATCGGGGGAGGGGGATCGCAACTGAAAAAGAGTTTCACACAACCTGTCATGGCAAGAATCAGCAAACCCCTGATCCAGAATGCCGGCAAAATCTTCATTATTAACTTCACATTTTCGGTATGTTTTGGGATTATCGTTTATTATCAATTTGCATCCTTTATCAAGATCCTGCACCTTGTCAGGGTTGATCTGCGGCATATCCCATCAGCATCAGCATTTTTTGGGCATACCGACGGCCCAGGATCCGGTAGCCTTCGGCATCAAAATGGGCAAAGTCCTGCCCGGCACAACCTTCGGATGAAATGACATGCGCTGTGGGGATTGTTTCGGGCAGTTTTTGGATAATGGCATTCATGGACGAACAGCAACTGTTTTCCGTGGCTAAAACCTCCCCGGCCAGGAGGGGCACTTCATTAGCTGAAAGGGACAGGTCGGCCAGCATATCGTGATAAATTTTTTGAACATACGCAGGCCATTCCTCCTGCCCGGTATTGGTTTCGCCCTGATGCAGCAAAATCCCTTTGATTACTCCGTCCTTTTGTGCCCGCTTCGCCAGGTCGATCAGGTGTTTGTAGGGATTTCCGCCATAATCGGCTACTTTCGACGTGAACCAGCTTTCGGTGTAGGTGGAATCATAATCCCGGTACAGGTCCTTATCGAACAGCCGGATGTCGCAGCCGCCAACGGCTACGTTAATAATCCCGATCGTAATGCTGTCGGGGAGCTTTTCAACCAGGGTCCGTCCGAAATAATCGGCAGGGGAAAGCCTGGAGTAGCACTGACAGACCGGGGGAACGGCCGGGTACCATTTTCCCTTCTCCCGTTCGAGATTGGGGCAATCGAGCGATTGCAAAACCAGGAAGCGCTCATGGGGTGTTTGGTCCTGCGGTTCAATCGTTCCCTGGCCTTCCATATTCGACTGGCCAAAACAGAGCCAGATATAAAAATTTGAATCTTGCGCCATAAGCTTCATTGGGTTCATAAACAATATAATAGAAACAAAAAACAGGGTGTAAAAAATTGCTTTTTTCATCTTTCGTTCATTTGATTTTCAAATTTAGTTTTTTTTATTCAAAGTATCCGATAATGACAGAAGATTACTCCTTCTGCGTATTATGCACCACAGATTTAGAACAAGGTGTCATCGCGACGACGTCGGAGGAGAGATCTCTTGATTCAAAGGATTCCCGGAAAAAAACTATATTTATTCAAAAAAATACGATAAAAAATGCTCACACTTCTTGCCTATTTGTTTTTGGCCTTGTTTGTATCCTTCCTGTGTTCCATTATGGAATCGGTACTGCTGTCGACGCCCCGGTCGTTTCTGATTGTCAAACACGACGAAGGCCAGGAGTGGGCCAAATCATTTATCGATCTGAAAATAAACATCGACAAACCTTTGTCGGCCATCTTATCGTTGAACACTGTGGCCCATACCATTGGCGCTGCCGGGGTTGGCGCCCAGGCGGTAAAAGTATTTGGCGAAGCTTCGTTTGGCCTCGTTTCCGCCCTTCTGACCATCCTGATTCTTGTTCTGACCGAAATTATTCCCAAAACCATCGGTGCACGATACTGGCGTACCTTAACGAAGGTTTCGTACTATTCCATAAAAACCATGATCGTTGTTACTTACCCCCTGGTGGTTCTTTCGGCGCTCATTACCCGAATCATTTCCCGTCATAGAGAAGGACAGAGCACCAGCAGGGAGGAAATCGCGGCCCTGGCCACCATAGGCGCCAACGAAGGATTATTTTCGACGAAGGAAAACAAAATCATCCAAAACATTCTCCGCCTCAAAAACATTAAAGTTGCCGATATCATGACACCCCGGGTTGTGGTTGCCGTAGCCGATGAACACTTACCCCTGAATGAATTTCTGAAAAACAAGGATTACTTAAAATTCTCACGCATTCCGGTTTATTCCGACAACAAAGACAACATTACCGGGTACGTGATCCGGCAAAAGGTATTTGAATGCCTGGCCGAAGACCAACATTCACTTATGCTAAGGGACATCAAACGGGAAATTTATGCGGCCCCCGGCTCAATGGTCCTGTTTACCCTATGGGAACGGCTTCTGGAAAAAAAGGAACACATCGCGCTCATCGTCGACGAATATGGCGGGTTGGAAGGCATTGTCACCATGGAAGACCTCGTTGA